>NZ_JAHWBL010000031.1:0-44659 GCF_029493445.1 Nocardioides sp. ChNu-99
CGGCCGCGGCGGGGGTCCCCGGGGTGGCGGCCGCACCCGGCGCGGTGCCGGTGCCCGCCCCCGCCGACCCCTCCGACGCGGAGGGGGCCGCGGCGGCGGGCTGCTCGTCGTACAGGTCGGCGACGCGGACCGGCGTGAAGGTCTCGTTCGTGCCGTTGGCGACGCCGTGGGCGCCGACGGTGATGATCCCGCAGGTGACCTCGCGGCAGTCGACGGTGCGCTCGCCGCTCGCGCGGTCGTAGGCCGTGAAGGTCGCCCCCGGGACGACCAGGGAGGTCGACCAGGAGCCGTCGGCGGCGATGGTGCCGCCGTTGGCGGACGACGCGGTGTCGGAGCCCGGGAAGGCGACGAACTTCTGGAAGCCCTGGTTGTCGCGGCTCTCGGAGTCGGGCACGTAGAAGTAGTCGACCCCGGTGCGGCCGCCGCGGGTGGGCTGCCAGCCGTCCGCGACGGTGCCGAAGAAGACGTAGACGCCGCCGTGGCCGCCGGCGACCGACTGGAAGCCGCGGCCCGAGACGGTGAGCGTGGTCGCGTAGGTGGCGTCGACGACGGCGTCGCCGTCGGGGTTGGCGACGGTGACGCGCGCCGCGGCCTGCGCGGGCGGGGCGGCGGCGAGCGGCACGAGCACGCCCACGGACGCCAGCACGAGGGCCAGGGCGGCGGGGGCGCGACGGGACGCGACGGTCAGGTGGCCGGGCACGGTTGCTCCTGGTGCGGGTCGGCGGACGGGACGGGTACGGCGGGCGCCGCCGCAGCCGGCGCGGTGGCCGGCGCCCGGGGCGGGCGGACGGGGACGACGACGAGGTGGCCGGCGTGCTCCACCACGTCGACGGGGTGCTGGTAGACCTCGCTGAGCAGCGCCGGCGTGACGACCTCGCGGGGGGTGCCGCTCGCGCGGAGCCGGCCAGCCGCGAGCACGCACACGCGGTCGGCGTACGCCGCGGCGAGCGAGAGGTCGTGGAGCACGACGACGACGGCGGCCCCGGCAGCGGCCTCCTCGCGGGCGACGCGCAGCACCGCCTCCTGGTGCTGCAGGTCGAGCGCCGCCGTCGGCTCGTCGAGCAGCAGCAGCGTCGTGGACTGGGCGAGGACCCGCGCCATCGAGACGCGCGCCTGCTCCCCGCCGGACAGGGTGGGGAAGAGCCGGGTCGCGAGGTGGGCGACGTCGGCGCGCTCCTCGGCGGCGGCGACGACCTCGAGGTCGCGCTCGGCCTCGGCGGAGCGGTGCCACGGCGCCCGGCCCATCTCGACGACCTCGCGGGCGCGGAACCCGAAGGCGAGGCGCTGCTGCTGGAGCAGCACGGCGCGGCGCCGGGCCAGCTCGCGCGCCCGGTAGGACGCCACGGGGCGGCCGTCCAGCTCGACCGTGCCAGTGGTGGGCGCGACGTCGCCGGTGAGCACGGAGAGCAGGGTCGACTTGCCCGCCCCGTTCGGGCCGACCAGCACCACGACCTCGCCCGCGGCGACGTCGAGGTCGACGCCGTCGAGGATCGGGGTGCCGTCGATGACGACCCCGACCCCGCGGGCCCGCAGGCCGGCGCTCACGCCCAGCCCCCCGCCGTACGACGGGCGCGGCGCAGCAGCCAGAAGAAGAAGGGGCCGCCGACCAGCGAGGTGAGCATGCCGATGGGCAGGTCGGCGTTGGCGATCGCCGTGCGGGCCCACAGGTCGGCGAGCACGAGGAGCACGGCGCCGCCCAGCGCGCTGGCGGGCACGAGCACGCGGTGGCCCGGCCCGGCGACGAGCCGCACCAGGTGCGGGACCACGAGGCCGACGAAGGCGATGACGCCGCAGAACGCGACCCCGGCCGCGGTCAGGAGGGCGACCAGGACGATGCAGATCATGCGCAGGCGCTCGACGTCGACGCCCACGTGGCGCGCAGCCCGGTCCCCCAGGGCCAGGAGGTCGAGCTGGCGGGCGAGCACCAGCGCGGCCACCACGCCGACGACGACGAGCGGCGTGACGACCTGCACCTCCGCCCAGCGGGAGCCGTTGAGGCTGCCGAGGGTCCAGAAGACGATCTCCTCGCGGGCCGAGGTGTTGGCCAGGAAGAGCAGGAACGACAAGCCGGCGCTGGTGATGGCGTTGACCGCCACCCCGGTGAGCACCAGGGTCACCACCTCGGTGCGTCCGTCGTCGCGGGCCATGACGTAGACGACGAGCGTGGTGACGAGCCCCCCGGCGAACGCGCAGACGGCGATCGTCCAGCTGCCGGCGAAGTCGAGCGAGAAGACGATGACGGTCGCGGCCGCCACCGCGGCGCCGGAGGAGACCCCGACGACGCCCGGCTCGGCCAGCGGGTTGCCGAACACGCCCTGCATGAGCGCGCCCGCCGTGGCGAGAGCGGCGCCGACGATCGCGGTCATGACGACGCGCGGGAAGCGCACGTTCCACAGGTTGTTCTCGGCCTGCGGGTGGGTGGGCAGCGGGCCGAGGTCGAGCCCGAGCCGGTGGAGCACCGAGCCGAGCACCTCGCCGGGCGGGATGGGGAACTGGCCCGTGGCCGCGGACAGCACGCAGGCCACGACGAGCGCCGCCGCGAGGACACCGATGAGACCGATGCCTCCGGTGACGGAGCGGACCCGGCCGCGAGGAGTGGCCGCGACCTCGCGCTGCAGCGTCGTCGTCACGCCACCTCCCCGGGCGCGTAGACGGCGACGGCGAGGGCGTTGAGGACCTGGGCGGTGAGCGGGCCGTAGCCGAGGATCTGGGCGTCCGCCATGTCGACGAACCGGCGGCTCTCGCCGGCCGGCGTGGCGGCCAGGGCGGGCAACCGCTCGAGCAGGCCGTCGACGCCGCCGGCCGAGTCGAGGCCGTCCGTCATCATCAGCACGAGCTCCGGCTGGGCGGCGATGATGCCCTCGTCCGTGACGGGCCGCATGCCGGCCCAGCCGATCTCCTCGGCCACGTCGTACCCGCCGACGGCGGTGATGAGGGCGTCGGCGCCCGAGCCCTCGCCGAACATGTAGTAGATCCCCGAGGTGCCGCGCACGTAGAGGAAGACGGTGCGCAGCTGCTCGCCGGGGCTCGTCGGGGCGACCTCCGCGATCTGCGCGGTCACCCCGGCGACCTCGGCCTCGACGCGCTCCGCGAGCTGCTCCCCCTCCCCCGGCACGCCCAGCGCCGTCGCGACCTCACCCGTGAGGCTGGCGAGGTTGTCGAGGCCACGGTGGGAGTCGACGACGACCACCGGGATGCCGGAGTCACGCATCTGCAGCATCACGTCCCAGGGGCCGAGCGAGGTGTCGGTGATGATCAGCGTGGGGTCGAGGGCGAGGATCGCCTCCGCGTTGAGGTCGTGGCCGTTCTGAGTCACCAGGGGCAGATCGGCGGCCTCGGCGAACTGGGTGCTGACGTCGCGCCCCACCAGCGACTCGCCGAGGCCGAGCTCGAAGACCGTGCGCGAGAGGGTGCCGTAGACGTCGAGCGCGAGAACCCGGCTGACGTCGGTGACCTCCACCTCCGTGCCCTGGGCGTCCGTGACGGTGACGGGCAGCTCCGGCGTCGGGTCCCCCACCGGCTCGACCGGCGTCTCGGGGAGGACGGCGGAGACCTCGCCCTCCCAGTCGCGCACGTCGTCCAGCGGCGTGACGTCGGCGAGCGGCGGCGCCGCGGGCCCGGAGGCGCCGGCGTGGCCGTCGTCCGCCGTGCCCACGCCGTCGAAGCCGCACCCACCGAGCGCCGCCGCGAGCACGAGCGCCAGGGCGGCGGTGACGCCCCCGCGGGTCGGACGGAGCGCCGTCCGGCCGGCCGGCCGACGGGAGGGCCGACGGGACGGGCGACGCGACGGGCGGGGTCGCAGGACAGGGCGCATTCTCGCGGGCTCTCGTGGTCGAGGACGGGGACGTGGCAACGTGCCGACCCCGAGCGGTCGACTTAGGTTACCCTAACCGAAGTGAGGCTAGCCTTGCCTACCGCCGGGCGACATCTTGACAGACTGTCGAGAACATGTCGACACTCTGTCAGCATCTTTTCCTCCGGACGCAGCGCCGCGTCCCACCCCCTGCCCCGACCGCCCACCGCCCCACCCGGGAGCCCGCCATGACCGTCCTCACCCGTCCCGACCTCGACGCCCCGCTGTCCACCGTCATGCGGGAGGGCTCGCAGGCCGAGCACACCGCGGCGGAGAACTCGTCCTTCATGTCGGAGCTGCTGGCCGGCCGCGTGAACGAGGCGGGGTACGCCGCCTACCTGCTGCGCCTGCGGCAGGTCTACGCCGCGATCGAGGAGACGGTGTGCGCGCACGCCCACGACCCGGCCGTGGCCGCCGTGCTCGACACCGACCTGGAGCGCCTCGCGGCCATCGACGCCGACCTCGACCACTGGGCGCCGGGCGGACCGCGCACCGTGGACAGCCCGGCCGCCGCGACGTACGCCGCCCGCGTGCGCGCCGGCGCCGCCTGGGCGCCGCTGCTGGTCGCCCACCACTACACGCGCTACCTCGGCGACCTCTCGGGCGGCCAGGCCATCGGCCGCATCCTGTCGCGGGCCTTCGACCTCGAGGCGGGCGTCGGCACGGCCTTCTACGCCTTCCCGGCGATCCCCAAGCCGAAGCCGTACAAGGACGCCTACCGCGCCCGGCTCGACGCGCTCGACCTGACCGTCGAGGAGAAGCAGCGCGTCGTCGACGAGGTCCGCGTGGCGTTCGACCTCAACCAGGCGCTCTTCCGCGAGCTGGGCGCCGACCTCGCGTCGTACCGCCGCTGAGGCGGGGCCGCCCCTAGGGTGGGCGCCGTGCGCGTACTCGTCACCGGCTCGGCCGGGAGCATCGGTCGGGTGGTGGTGAGCGGCCTGACCGCGGCCGGCCACGACGTCGTGGGCGCCGACCGCGCCCCGGAGCCCGAGGGCTGGACGCTGCCCTGGCACACGCTGGAGTGCGCGGACGCCGACGCCGTGCTCGCCGCCTTCGACGCCCAGGCGGAGGCCGGCGCCCCCGTGCAGGCCGTCGTCCACCTCGCCGGGAACCCCGACGAGGACGGTCTCGTCGAGGCGCTCACGTCGCACACGACGACCACCGCGGCGCTGCTCGACGCCATGCGGGCCCACCGCGTCGACCGCATCGTCTACGCGTCCTCCAACCACGCCGTCGGGGGCACGCCGCACGCGCCGTACTCCCCCGCCGACCCGCTGCCGGTCACGACGCCGCCCCGTCCCGACACCTTCTACGGCGTCGCGAAGGTCGCGGCCGAGGCCGTGCTGGCCCTCTACGCCGACCGGTACGGCATCGACGCGGTGGCGTGCCGCATCGGCTCGTTCCTGGAGGAGCCGGCGACGCGCCGCAACCTCGCGACGTGGCTGTCCCCCGACGACTGCGTGCGGATGGTCCTCGCCGCCCTCACCGCACCCGCTCCCGGCTTCGCCGTGCTGTACGGCGTGTCCGCCAACACCCGGGGCTGGTGGGACCTGGCGCCCGGGCGGGCCCTGGGCTACGAGCCGCTGGACGACGCCGAGGCGTGGGCCGACCGGCTGCCGACGCGACCGGAGGACGCCGTGGAGGACGCCCGCGTGGGCGGTCCGTTCGCGACCGAGACGTACTACCGCCCCGCTCTCTGAGCCCCCGGCCGTGACGACCGCACCCGCGGAGGGCGCCTCCGCCCCGCCGTCGACCCGGCGCGACCCCCGCATGTGGCCGCTCTACGCCGCAGGGTTCACGACGGCGTTCGGGGCGCACGCCGTCGCCGCGAGCCTCGGGACCGGCTCCGGGGGCGTCGTGCCCTCCCTGCTGACGCTCGGACTGCTGCTGGCCCTCTACGACGGCGCGGAGGTGCTGCTCAAGCCGGTGTTCGGGACGGTCGCCGACCGCGTCGGGGCGCGACCGGTGCTCGTGGCGGGTCTCGTCGGCTTCGCCGCCGCGTCGGCGGTCTTCGTGGTCGCCGACGACCCCGCCTGGCTGTGGGCGGCTCGCCTCGGCCAGGGCGCCGCCGCGTCGGCGTTCTCCCCGGCCGCCTCGTCCCTGGTCGCACGGCTGAACCCGGCGGCCCGCCGCGGGCGGGTGTTCGGCTCCTACGGCTCGTTCAAGAGCGTCGGCTACACCCTCGGTCCGCTGCTCGGCGGCGTGCTCATCCACGTCGGCGGGCTGCGGCTGCTCTTCGCGGTGACCGCCGCGCTCGGTCTCGCCGTCGCGGTGTGGGCCCTGCTCGCGGTGCCCGCCGTACCCCCGCTGCCCCGCACGCGCCAGACGGTCCTCGACCTCGCGCGGCGCCTGGGGGACGGCGGCTTCCTCGTCCCCACGGCCGCGCTCGCCGGTGCGACCGCAGCCCTGTCGGTGGGGGTGGGCTTCCTCCCCGTCACCGGGGCGGACGCCGGTCTCGGTCCCGTCGTCACCGGCGCCGCCGTCTCCTTGCTGGCCGCGACGGCCGCCGTCGTGCAGCCGCGCGCCGGTCGCGCGCTGGACGCGGGGCGCCTCGACGTGCGCACCGGTCTGGGGGTGGGGCTGCTCGTGACCGCCCTCGGCCTCCTCGCGCCGCTGGTGCCCGACGTGGCCGGGCTGCTGCTCGCGGCGGTGCTCGTCGGTGCGGGCACCGGCGTCATCACGCCGCTGGGGTTCGCGGCCCTCGCCGCGTCCACCCCGCCGGAACGCATGGGGCAGACGATGGGCACCGCCGAGCTCGGCCGCGAGCTCGGCGACGCCGGCGGGCCGCTCCTCGTCGCCGCCGTGGCCACCGTCGCCGGCCTCTCCCTGGGGTACGTCGCCCTCGCCGCCCTGCTCGCCGTCGGCCCCGCCGTCGTGCTCGCGACGCGGCGGCGACGGGGCGTCAAGGTTCCGTAAAGCCGCGCGGACCCTGCGGTGGATCGCGACGGCCCGGTTCGGTGTCGTGACCGAGCAGCTGGCGCGACCGCTCGTGCGACCCCTCAGTGCCAGCTGAACCGGTCGCGCAGAGCGACGACGGTCGAGATCCGCGTGAGCAGCCGGAGTGCTCCGAAGCCGGCCAGGGCGCCCGCGACGTTGAAGAGCAGGTCGTTCACGTCGGCGATGTGGCCACCGCTCAGCAGGTGGGCCGTCGCGTACTGGACGACCTCGATGCCCAGGCTGGACGCCGCGGCGATCGCCAGCACGCGCCCCCACGAGGCCCCGACGAGGACGAGCGGCACGAGGACCCCCACGGGCACGAAGACGGCGACGTTCATCGCGGCGTCGGCGACCTCGTAGTCGGCGAGCGGTACGAGGACGAGGAAGTCGTCCCACGACGCGTCACGGCCGGGCTTGTCCAGGTAGATGGGGAAGACGGTGTTGGCGACCACTCCGGCGACGTACACGGACAACGCCACGGCCACGGTCGCTCGCGGCAGGGAGAGGCTGCGGCGGCGACGCAGGCTCTCCAGGAGCGCGACGAGGACGATGACGCCGAGGGGCACCACCACGGGCAGGACGGGGACGTGACGGAACACCGGTGGTCTCCTGGTCTCAGACGCGCCGACGCCGACGCGTGGTCGAAGCACGCGTCGTGGACGCTATCCCGCAGTCCTGCTCGGTTGCGGCGGCGAGGGCCGTGCAGCCCCTCGGGTCCGGCGGCGGCGTCGTCCGACGGGGGCACGGGGGCGTCACCGATGAGAAACGTCACCGGCAGCCGTCTGATGACCGTCCGACTCACACCGTCCACCCGGGGAGAACCATGAGACCGCTCCGCTACTCGATCAACGTCACGCTGGACGGCTCGGTCTCGCACGAGGCGGGGATCCCCCCGGACGAGGAGTCGATGCGCTACTGGGCCGCCGAGATGGCGGGGGCCGACGCGCTGCTGCTCGGCCGGGTGACCTATCAGATGATGGAGTCGGCGTGGCGCCGGCCGGGGTCGGGCGCGTGGCCCGACGGGGTGGCCGCGTGGGAGCTCCCGTTCGCCGAGGCCATCGACGGGGCGAGGAAGTACGTCGTGTCGAGCACGCTGGGCGAGGTCGACTGGAACGCCGAGCTGGTGCGGGGCGACGTGGGGCAGGCCGTCCGGCGGCTCAAGCAGCAGCCGGGTGGGCGCCTGTGGGTGGGCGGCGTGACGCTCCCCACCGCGCTGGCGGACCTGGGGCTCATCGACGAGTACGAGCTCCTCGCGCAGCCGGTCCTCGCCGGGCACGGCCCCAGCCTGCTCGGTGGTCTGCGCGAACGGATCCGGCTCGAGCTGGTGGACCGTCGCGAGCTCGCCTCGGGTGCCGTCGTCGTGCGCTACCGGCCCGCGCGCCCCGCGGCCTGACGTCCCCGGCCTGACGTACCGGGGAGGGCGGAGATGTACCTCGAGTTCTTCAGTGACGACAACTACGAACCGCTGTGGCAGCACGGGCCCGGCCCGGGCGACGTCGGTCCCGCCGACACCGCCGAGCTGGGCCTCAGCGACGGTCTGCTGGCCCGACTCAGGGCGTGGTGCGTCGAGGCGAGCGGCGGCCCGATGCGCGGCGGCCTCCTGGACCACCACGTCCGGGCCCTCGAGCTCGCCCGCCTGGTGCAGCTCGAGTTCGGCGACGAGCACGAGGTCTGGCGCCTGGACGGCCCCGGCTCCCGACCGTTGGTCCTGGCCGGTGAGGGCGAGGGCGCAGACCTGGCCCGCACGGTGGCCGGTCGACCCGTCGCGGTGCCCCTGCGGCAGGTGAGCAGGTCGACGACCACGCACCGGCGCATCGTCCAGTGGCGCCGGGCACGGCTGCACGCACGGGCCGGTACGGCGGGCACCGCGGCGTGGCGCGCGGAGGGTCTGGCGATCGCGGCGCGCCTGCAGGAGGAGGTCGGCCTCGACCACGCCGTCACCTACCTCGGCGGTCGCACGGAGCGCCCCTGACGCCCCCGGCGGTCGCTGCCGGCGGTGCGCCCGTCACTGGTACCAGCAGGGGGCGCGCTGCCACGCCGCCAGGCGCGACACGGGAGCGGCAGCGGTGTCGCCGGTCGACGTCAGGTGCAGGAACTCGTCGCCCTCGAGGTCCGCCCAGGTCGACGCTCGCGCGTACGGGCCGTCGAGCGACCGCTCGTTCGTGTGGGTCCAGCCGTAGACGGCCCAGGCCACGTCCGGACCGAGCACGACGTCGTCCCGGACCTGGAGCGGCCAGGAACTGCCGTCGGCGACCTCGCCGGGCGCGTCGACGTCGGCCAGCTCCCGGGTGTCGGACTCCTGCTGCAGCTCCGCGCCGTCGCCCGCCGCCTCGACCTCGGTGCCGTCCTGCGGCAGTGCGTAGAGCGTGAGGCCGTCGACCGGTTCCGAGCCCTCGCAGATCTTGACGTGGGCGACGTACGTGCCGTCGGCGGCTCGGGTGACGGCCACCTCCCCGACGCTGGGGACCCCGCACCCGCCGAGCGCGACCAGCACCAGTGCCGCGACGACGAGCAGTCCTCCTCGCGAGTTCCAGCCCACCGGGGCATCCAACCATCACCAGCCCCGACGAGCGGGCGGACCTCGACGTGGATCGATGAGCGTCGCGTCGGCCGGGCCACGGCCGGAAATCCCGCCGGGCACCCCGCCGGGTCACCGCGGGACGGTGCCCGGCTCGTCGCCCGAGGCGCTGACCACGACCTGCTCCGTTGCGTCGTCCTCGCCGGCGGCGGCGCGCGCACCCGACCGCTCGGCCCCGAGGCCTGCGGCCACGACGAGCACCAGGCCCACGACCGCCCCCGGGCCGGGCAGCTGCCCCAGCAGGACCAGTCCGATGACGAGGGCGATGGCCGGTTCCAGGCACATGATCGTGCCGAAGGCCGCTGCGGTGAGGTGGCGCAGCGCCACCATCTCGAGCGCGAAGGGCACCACCGGCAGCAGGACGGCCAGGCCGGCGCCGAGCAGCAGGACCTCCCAGGTCAGCACCCCCGCGAGGTCGCTGCCCGGCAGCACCAGCACGGTGCCGGTCGCCACGAGTCCCGCGACCGGCATCGAGACCGCCAGGCCCTGCACGCCCTCGACCTCGTCGCCGACGCGCTGGGTCAGCACGATGTAGCCCGCCCAGCAGGCAGCCGCCGCGAGCGCCGCCGCGACGCCGAACACGTCGACGTCGCCGCGCCACGGTTCGGTCAGCAGCAGGACCCCGGCCCCGGCCAGCAGCGGCCAGGCCAGCCGGGCGACCACGCCGCGACCACGCAGCACCGCCACCGAGAGCGGACCCAGGAACTCGAGAGCACTCGCCGTGCCCATCGGCAGCCGCGAGACCGCCACCATGAAGAGCATCGTGACGCCCGCGGTGATGACACCGAGCGCGACGCAGGTCCGCAGCGCGCGCCCGGACATCGATCCCCTCCGAGGGCGCAGCACCACGAGGGTGATGAGCCCGGCCCACACGAGCCGCAGCCACGCGGCTCCGTCCGGACCGACGCGCCCGGCGAGGCCGACCGAGACGGCGATGCCGAGCTGGACGCAGAGCATGGAGGCGAGGGCGAGCGAGGCGCCGGTGCGAGCGGTGGACACGCGCCCAGTAGATCCAGCCGGTCCGTCCGCGTCCACGCGAGAATCATGAACGGACCGTCCGTCCATGCCTGACAATCGGTGGGTGAACATACGCCGTCTCGAGCTGCTGGTCGCGCTGTCCCGCCTGGGGTCCATGCGGGAGGTCGCCGACGAGCTCGGGTCCACCACGTCGACGGTCTCGCAGCAGCTCGCGGCGCTCGCTCACGAGGTGGGCGCCCCCCTGCTCGAACCGCACGGCCGGCGGGTGCGGCTCACGCCGGCCGGCCGGCGCCTCGTCGAGCACGCCGTGACCATCCTGGCGGCCGTCGAAGCGGCACGGGCCGCTCTCGATCCCGGTGCGGAGCCGGCGGGCACCCTCCGCACCGGGGGGTTCGCGACGGCCGTCCGGCGCAGCCTCCTGCCCGCCCTGCACACGCTGGCGGACACGTGCCCGCGGGTGCGGCTCCTCGTCAGCGAGTACGAGCCGGGCGAGGCGCACGCTCTCCTGCTCAGCGACGACCTCGACCTGGCGCTGACCTACGACTACAACCTGGCGCCGACGACGCTCGACCGGTCGCTCGTGGCACACCGGCTGTGGTCGACCACCTGGGGGCTCGGCGTGCCTGCGGAGACTGCGCCCCCGACCGGGTCGGCGACCGACGTCGTGACGGCGTTCCGCTCCACCCCCTGGATCGTGAACTCGCGCGGCACCGCCGACGAGGACGTCGTCCGCACGCTCGCCTCGATGGCGGGGTTCCTCCCCGACGTCACCCACCGCGCCGACAACCTCGACCTCGTCCAGGACCTGGTCGCCGCCGGGCTCGGCGTCGCCCTGCTCCCCGAGGACTCGGTGCTGCGCGAGGGTGTGCGCGTCGTGCCCCTGCGCGACCCGGAGGTGCTGCTCCAGGCCTACGCGGTCACACGGACCGGCCGGGCGACCTGGCCGCCCCTCGCCGCCCTGCTGCGCACCCTGGGCCCCGCCGGTGAGGACGGATCGAGTGTCGGCCCTTGACCTCGAGCGCACTCGAAGGTCGACACTGGGCCGGTGAGCGCCCTGCCGGAGACCAGCACGTCGTACTCGATCGCGGAGGCGGCCGCCCTGAGCGGCCTGACCACCCACACGTTGCGCTACTACGAGCGCGACGGGCTGATGCTCGTGCCCGTCGGGCGGGCCAGCACCGGGCACCGCCGCTACGGGCCCGAGGACCTGCGCTGGATCGAGATGGTGACCCGGCTGCGCTCGACCGGGATGCCCGTGCGGGAGGTGCGGCGCTACGCCGACCTGGTGCGCGCCGGCGACGGCAACGAGGCCGAGCGGCTCGAGCTGCTGCGCACCCACCGCCGTGCCGTGCTCCGCCAGCTCGCGGAGACCACCGAGCACCTCGGCGCCATCGACCGCAAGATCGGCATCTACGTCGACCGGCTCGAGCAGGACGCTTGACCTCGAGCGCGCTCGAAGGTCTTCACTGGAGGACATGAGCGACAACACCACCCCGTCCACCACCACGCCGCCCCTCACCACCTTGGGCACCGCCGCGCCCCTGACCGTCTCCGCCCTCGGCCTGGGCTGCATGGGCATGTCGGAGTTCTACGGCACCGGCGACGAGGCCGAGGCGACGCGCACCATCCACCGCGCGCTCGACCTCGGCGTCACGTTCCTCGACACGGCCGACATGTACGGCCCCTTCACCAACGAGCAGCTCGTCGGCGCCGCCCTGGCCTCCGCGCCCCAGCCGCGCGACGCCGTGCAGCTGGCCACGAAGTTCGGCAACGAGCGTCTCCCCGACGGCACCGGGCTCGGCGTGAACGGCCGCCCGGAGTACGTCCGCGCCGCCTGCGACGCCTCCCTGCAGCGCCTCGGCGTCGACCACATCGACCTCTACTACCAGCACCGCGTCGACTTCTCCGTGCCGATCGAGGAGACCGTCGGCGCCATGAAGGAGCTCGTCGAGGCCGGCAAGGTCCGCTTCCTGGGCCTGTCCGAGGCGGGCGCCGAGACCATCCGCCGCGCCCACGCCGTGCACCCGATCACCGCGCTGCAGAGCGAGTACTCCCTCTTCACCCGCGACCTCGAGGACACCGTGTGGCCGGTCCTGGCCGAGCTCGGCATCGGCCTCGTGCCCTACTCCCCCCTCGGCCGCGGCCTGCTGACCGGCACCATCGCGCGCCCCGACGACCTGCCGGCGGACGACTCCCGGCGCTCGGGCTACTTCCCCCGCTTCGCCGACGGCGCGCTCGACGCCAACCTGGTGCTCGTCGCCCGCGTCCGGGAGGTCGCGGAGCGCCTGGGGTGCACCCCCGGCCAGCTCGCGCTCGCCTGGGTGCTCGCCCGCTCGGGCCCCGAGGTGGGCGTCGCGCCGATCCCGGGCACGAAGCGGGTCCGCTACCTGGAGGAGAACACCGCCGCGCTGTCCGTCGACCTGACCCCCGACCTCGTCGCCGAGCTCGAGGCCGCCGTCCCCCGCGACGCCGTCGTGGGCCAGCGGTACGGCGACATGTCCACCATCGACGCCTGACGGCTCAGGCCGCGTCCGTCCCCGACAGGCGTCCCAGCAGGCCCCGTCGGCAGCCCTCCATCATCCGGTGGTGGTTCCACCGCAGCAGCGGGTCGGCCAGGCGCACGAGCGGGGCGGGCACCCGCCCGGGCCGCCCGGCCAGGTCGACCTCCTGGTGGTAGTCCACCCGGCACCCCGGGCCGCCACCGACCGCAGCCTCCGGGGTGAGCGCGAACCGCGCCTCGCCCCGGAGGTCGCCGTCGACGTCCACGGCGAGCAGGTCGGGCTCGCGGACGCGGGCGTGCAGGTGCAGGCGGAGCTCGTAGGGCAGGGTCGAGCGGGCGACGACGTCCGCGTCGTCAGGGCCGCGCGGGACGACGGCGCGCACCTGCGGCCACCACGCGGCGTACCCCTCGACGTCGCCCAGCACCGCCGCCACCCGCTCCGGGGCGTGCGGCAGGTGCCACCGCTCGGTGAACACGTAGGCGCCCACGCCTCAGCCCTCCCGCCCGGGACGCAGCGCCGGGCGCCGCTGCCACGTCGTGAGCAGCGGCCGGTAGCCCACCGACGCCCAGAAGGGCGCGGACCACGGGCTGACGCCGGCGTGGTGCAGCAGCAGGGCGGCCCAACCCTCGTCCACGGCGCGGGCGTGCGCGGTCGCGGCGAGCACCCGCCCGAGGCCCGCCGAGCGGTGGGCGGGGTCGACGTACGCCCCCACGAGGTAGCCGGCCGGGGCGAGCCACGTGGCCCCGGTCGCCCACGCGGCGGGCTCGGGCGGGTTGACCTGGCAGAAGGCCAGCGGCGAGCCGTCGACCTCCGCGACCCACGTCCACCCCTCGTCCCGTGCCAGCGCCTCCGCGAGCTCGGGGGCCAGCGAGGCCCGGGCGTCCGGACGCTCCGGCACGGAGCCGAACCGGGTCTCCCAGCGGTGCAGGTCGAGAGTCCGCTCGAGGAGCCAGGGCACGTCCGCCTCGCCGGCCGGCCGCACCACCACCCCGTCGGGCGGCGTGCGCCAGCCCGCCGGGTCGGGCCGGTCCAGGATCCGCACGGCGAGGACCGAGGCCGGCCCGAAGTGGCGCCGCACGAGCGGCGCCACGAGGGCGGAGTCGCGGCTGGCCAGCGTCACCGCGGCCGCGGTCTCGTCGTCGGTGGCGGCCGGGTCGCCGGCCAGCTCCGCGAGCCAGGCGTCGAGCACCCGCCCCCAGGCCGCGCCGTCAGGGGCCGCGGCGCGCACGTGCAGGGCGTGGCTCCGCCGGGCGACCCACAGCGAGTCGGTGGTCGTCGTGGTGGCGACGGCGCCGACATCGCCGTCGACCAGCACCCGCCCCTCCGGCAGCTCCGCGACCCGCACGAGCGGGTCCACCTCCGCCAGGCGCGCCTCGTGGGCGGCCTGGAGGGCGGCGAGCTCGGGACCGGGTGTCGAGGAGGGCACCGGCCCATCCTGGCACCGGCTACCGTGCCGCCCATGACGACGCCGCTCCCCACCGACCTCGCCGACCGGGCCCGGGCCTGGATGGCCGAGGACCCCGACGAGGCGACCCGCGCCGAGCTCGCCGGCGTCCTGGACGCCGCGGAGCAGGGCGACGCCGCGGCCACCGCCGACCTCGCGGACCGCTTCGACGGCACGCTGGAGTTCGGTACGGCGGGCCTGCGCGGCGCCCTGGGCGCAGGACCCAACCGCATGAACCGCGTCGTCGTGCTGCGCGCCGCTGCGGGCCTGGCGGCGTACCTGCGGGCCAACGGCGCCAGCAACGAGGACTCGGTCGTCATCGGGTACGACGCGCGCCGCAACTCCGACGTGTTCGCCCGGGACACCGCGGAGGTGGTGACGGGCGCCGGCCTCAAGGCGCTCCTGCTGCCGCGCCCCCTGCCGACCCCGCTGCTGGCGTACGCGATCCGCGAGCTCGGCTGCGTCGCGGGCGTGATGGTCACGGCGAGCCACAACCCGCCGGAGGACAACGGCTACAAGGTCTACCTCGGCGACGGCTCGCAGATCGTGCCGCCCGCCGACAGCGGCATCGCGGCCGAGATCGACCGGGTCGGGGCGCTCGCCGACGTGCCGCGCGGGGGCCCCGGCCGGGTGCTCGACGACGCCGTCGTGGACCGCTACCTCGACACGGTCGCGCAGCTGCCCGACGACGGCCCGCGCGACCTGCGGATCGTCTACACGCCGCTGCACGGCGTCGGCGGCGTCCCCGTGCGCCAGGTGCTCGAGACCGCCGGCTTCGACGAGCCGTCGGTGGTGGAGGCGCAGGAGGAGCCCGACGGCGCGTTCCCGACGGTGGCGTTCCCCAACCCGGAAGAGCCGGGCGCCATGGACCTGGCCCTCGACCTCGCCGTGCGCGTCGGCGCGGACCTCGTCGTGGCCAACGACCCCGACGCCGACCGCTGCGCCGCCGCCGTACCCGTGCCGGGCACCGGCTCCGGCTCGTGGCGCATGCTGCGCGGCGACGAGGTCGGCGCCCTGCTGGCCGCCCACCTGCTCTCCCGCGGCGTCGAGGGCGTCTTCGCGTGCTCGATCGTCTCGTCGTCGCTGCTGGGCAAGATCGCGGCCGCCGCGGGCCAGCCGCACGCCGAGACGCTCACCGGCTTCAAGTGGATCGGCCGGCTCGAGGGGCTCGCCTACGGCTACGAGGAGGCGCTGGGCTACTGCGTCGACCCGTCGTCGGTGCGCGACAAGGACGGCGTCTCGGCCCTGCTCCTGCTCTGCGAGCTCGCCGCAGCGCTCAAGGCCGAGGGCCGCACGCTGCTCGACGCGCTGGACGACCTGGCCCGCACCCACGGGCTGCACGCCACCGACCAGCTCTCCGTGCGGGTCGCGGACCTGGCCGTCATCCGCGACGCGATGGCGCGCCTGCGCACCACCCCGCCGGTCGAGCTGGGCGGGCTGGCCGTGCTCGAGGCCACCGACCTGTCCCTCGGTACGGCGGAGCTGCCGCCCACCGACGGCCTGCGCTACCGGCTCGCCGACGGCGCGCGCGTCATCGTCCGCCCGAGCGGCACGGAGCCGAAGATCAAGTGCTACCTCGAGGTCGTCGTCCCCGTCGAGGAGGGGGCCGGCGACGGCGTCGCGGCCGCCCGGATCGTCGCGACGCAGCGTCTCGACGCGCTCAAGCAGGGCGTCCGCGAGGCCGCGGGGCTCTGAGCGCCCGACCGGCGGGGCCGACGGCGCGGGCACCTATGCTGACCCGGTGACCGCCGAGACCCCCGCCGCGAGCCCCGCCGAGATCGCCCGCCTCATCGACCACACGCTGCTCAAGCCGGAGGCGACGCGCGCCGACGTCGACGCGCTCGTGGCCGAGGCCGCCGAGCTGGGCACCTACTCGGTCTGCGTCTCCCCCTCGATGCTCCCCCTCGAGGTGCCCGCGGACCTGGCCGTCGCCGTCGTCTGCGGCTTCCCCAGCGGCAAGCACACCTCGACCGTGAAGGCCGCGGAGGCGGCCGAGGCCGTCGCCAACGGCGCCGACGAGGTCGACATGGTCATCGACGTCGGCGCGGCGATCGAGGGCCGGTACGACGACGTGCGGGCCGACATCGCGGCCGTGCGGGCCGCCGTGCCCGCCCCCACCGTGCTCAAGGTCATCATCGAGTCGGCGGCCCTGCCCGACGACGCCATCGTCGCGGTCTGCACCGTCGCGGCCGGCGTGGGCGCCGACTTCGTGAAGACCTCGACCGGCTTCCACCCCTCCGGCGGGGCCACGGAGCACGCGGTCCGGCTGATGGCCGAGACCGTCGGCCCGGGCGTCGGCGTGAAGGCGTCCGGCGGCGTGCGGACCCTGGAGCAGGCGCGGGCCATGGTCGCCGCGGGCGCGACGCGCCTCGGGGTCTCCGGCAGCCGCGCGCTGCTCGGCGGCGGCCCGTCCACCGGCTCCTACTGAGTCGCGCCGACCGACGACGACCGGCCGACCACCCCTCCGCCCCCGCACCGCCCGCCCGTGACCACCGCTCCCCCGTCCGCCCGGGTCGTCGTGCTCGCCGGTCCCTCCGGGTCGGGCAAGTCGCGCCTGGCCGAGCGCCTGGGTCTGCCCGTCCTCCGGCTCGACGACTTCTACCGCGACGGTGACGACCCCGCCCTGCCGCACATCACCGAGGGCGCGAACGCCGGCCTCGTCGACTGGGACCACCCCGACTCGTGGCTGCCCGACGACGCCATGGCCGCCCTGGAGGCCCTGTGCCGCGACGGGCGGGCCGAGGTGCCCGTCTACGAGATCGCGGCGAACGGGCGCACGGGCTCCCGGGTGCTCGACCTCGGCGGGTCGCCCCTCTTCGTGGCGGAGGGGATCTTCGCCGCCGACGTCATCGCCGCCTGCGCCGAGCGGGGGCTGCTGGCCGCGGCGTACTGCCTCACCCAGCCGCCCGCCGTCACCTTCTGGCGGCGCCTCACCCGCGACCTGCACGAGCGGCGCAAGCCGCCGCTGGTGCTGCTGCGTCGGGGCATGGCGCTGGCCCGCGCCCAGCGCGACGTGGTCGCCCACGCGGTGGCGCGGGGCGCGACGCCGGCCTCCACGCACGACGCGTTCGCGGCCCTGCGCGACCTCGTCGCGGCCACCGACTCCCGCCCGCCGGCGGCGCGGTCGTCGCTCGGGGCGGCGCTGGAGCTGTTCCGCCAGCCCGACGGCACGACCTGCGGGTCCTGCTGCCTGGTGGCCGCCCACCTGCACCACTCCCCGGCGTACGCCGCCGCGGTGCTCGGCGACGCCGACCTCCTCCCCCGGCTGCACGCCGAGGCGCTCGCCGTGCAGCGGGTGACGGCCGGCGCCCGTCTCGCGGGCGAGACGCAGGTGCCGTGGCCGACCCGGCTCGGTACGGCGCCCTGGGCCCTCGCGCGGCACCTGCGGCTGGTCTCGGGGCGGCCGGGCACGACGTACGCCTGGACCCCGCGCGGCGACGACTTCTGGGAGCGGATGACCGCGGCGCTCGACGCGGGGCACCCGGTGCCGCTCTACGTCGGCACCCGCCTCCTGCCGCGCCACGTCGTGCTCGTGCTCGACGCGGCCGACGACCACCTCGTGGCCTACCAGCCCGGGCGCGGCGGCACGGTGCGCGTCACCCGCGGGGAGGTCACCCGCAGCGAGGCCCGCGCGCTGGGGTGGCCGCACGTGTGGGGCGGCGTGCTGCCGACGCTCACCGCCGGTGGTGATCCCCGCCGGGCCCCGGTACGGCGCGCCCTCCCCCTGGCGCGCCGCCGGGCCGGCGTCACCGCAGTGCCGCGTACCCGGGCTTGATGACCTCGGTGATGAGCGCGTACCGCTTGTCGTAGTGGGTGAACGCCGACTTCATGGCGTTCGTCGTCAGCCACTCGAGCCGGCCGAGGTCGAAGCCGGCTTCCGTGTGCAGCAGCCACATCTCCTCGGTCATCGACGTGCGGCTCATGAGCCGGTTGTCGGTGTTGACCGTGACCCGGAAGCGCAGGTCGGCGAGCAGTCGGATGGGGTGCTCGGCGATCGACGACGCGGCGCCCGTCTGCACGTTGGAGCTCGGGCACATCTCGAGCGGGATGCGCTTGTCGCGCACGTAGCTCGCGAGCCGGCCCAGGCGCACCTGGCCGTCGGGGCCGACCTCGACGTCGTCGATGATCCGGACGCCGTGGCCGAGGCGGTCGGCGCCGCACCACTGCAGCGCCTCCCAGATCGACGGCAGCCCGAAGGCCTCGCCGGCGTGGATGGTGAAGTGCGCGTTCTCGCGGCGCAGGTACTCGAACGCGTCGAGGTGGCGGGTGGGCGGGTAGCCGGCCTCGGCGCCCGCGATGTCGAACCCGGTGACGCCCCGGTCGCGCCACGCGACGGCCAGCTCGGCGATCTCCCGCGACATCGCCTGGTGCCGCATGGCGGTGAGGATCTGGCGGGCGACGATCGGGCGCCCGGCCTCGGCCGCGAGCGCCATGCCCTCGTCGAAGCCCGCCTGCACCGCGGCGACGACGTCGTCGGGCGTGAGGCCCTGCTCCGTCATCAGCTCGGGCGCGTAGCGGATCTCGGCGTACACGACGCCGTCCTCGGACAGGTCCTCGACGCACTCCCGGGCGATGCGGGTGATCGCGTCGCGGCGCTGCATCACCGCCACCGTGTGGCGGAAGGTCTCGAGGTAGCGCACCAGCGAGCCGGAGTCGGCCGACTCGGCGAACCAGTCGGCGAGACCGGCGGGGTCGCCGGCCGGCAGCTCGTGACCGATCTCGGCGGCGAGGTCGACGATCGTGGCGGGGCGCAGGCCGCCGTCGAGGTGATCGTGGAGCAGCACCTTGGGGGCGCGGCGCACCAGCTCCCGGGTCAGCGGGGCGGGGGCGGAGGGGGGTGTGGTCTCGGCCATGGCTCATCCTCTCAGCCGCTAGGGTCCCGAGCGGGAATCGACGCACGACCCCGCCCCACGCCCGCCCGTACCCGCCCGCACCACCGCCGACAGGAGTCACCATGCGCACGTTCACCACGCTCGACGAGGTCGCCGCCGCCGCCGGCGAGGAACTCGGCACCTCCGAGTGGGTCACCATCGACCAGCAGCGGGTCGACACCTTCGCCGAGGCCACCGGGGACCACCAGTGGATCCACGTCGACGCCGAGCGCGCGGCGGCGGGGCCGTTCGGCGGCACCATCGCCCACGGCTACCTCACCCTCTCCCTCGTTCCGTGGCTCGGCAGCCTGGTCTTCGCGTTCGAGACCCCCGGCGCCAAGCTCAACTACGGCGTGAACAAGGTGCGCTTCCCCCAGCCGCTGCTGGTCGGACGCCGCGTGCGGGCCCACGTCGCGCTCGGCGACGTGGCCGACCTGCCGGCCGGCAAGCAGGCACTGCTGCGCTACACGATCGAGATCGAGGGCGAGGCCAAGCCCGCGTGCGTGGCCGAGACCGTCGTCCTCCTCCTGCCCTGACCTCCTCGCCCGCCACGGGGAACTAGCAAAGTGATATCACTCTGCTACATTCTCCTTGAGGGCCGGCGACGGACGCCGGCCGGGAGGGGGACGACCATGGCGATCACCGAGGACGAGACGCGGCTGGACATCGACGAGCGGCGCAGCCCGGCCGTCGGCGGCTGGCCGGTGCTGGCGCTGTTCGTGCTGATGCTGGCGGGCGGTACGGCGGCACTCGTCGCCGGGCTGGTCCGGCTCGCCGACGACCCGGGCGTCGCCGGTGCCGCGCTCACCGGGCTGGGCGCCCTGGTGCTCCTGGCCGCGCTCGTCGTGTCGACCGGGTTCGCCGTCGTCGCGCCGGGCGAGACCCGGGTGGTCGTCTTCTTCGGCAACTACCTCGGCACGATCCGCCGGACGGGCCTGGCGTGGACGGTGCCGTTCACGCTGCGCCCGAAGGTGCCGGTGCGGGTGCTGAACTTCGAGACCGAGACGCTCAAGGTCAACGAGCGCAACGGCTCGCCGGTGCAGGTGTCGGCGATCGTCGTGTGGCAGGTGAAGGACACCGCGAAGGCCCACTTCGCCGTCGACGACTACCGCGACTTCATCGAGAGCCAGGCCGAGTCGGCGCTGCGCCAGGTCGTCGCCCGCCACCCCTACGACCACCAGACCGAGCGCATCGCCGCGATCGTCTCGCCCGAGCTGGCCGACGACGAGGCCCTGCCGGTCGACGGCGACGAGGTCACCCTGCGCGAGGACGGCGAGAAGGTGGCGGACGAGCTCGCCGAGGAGGTCAACGCCCGGGTGCACCTGGCCGGGCTCGACGTGCTGGAGGTGCGGCTGTCGAACCTCTCCTACGCCTCGGAGATCGCCGGGGCCATGCTGCAGCGCCAGCAGGCCCAGGCCGTGCTCGACGCCCGGCGCGTCGTCATCGACGGCGCCGTCGGCATCGTCGGCGACGCCCTGGCCCGGCTCGAGGAGGACACCGACATCGCCCTCGACCCCGAGCGGCGGGCGGCGATGACCTCGAACCTGCTCACCGTCATCGTCGGCGGCGCGGGCGTGCAGCCGGTCGTCAACGTCGGCTCGCTCTACAGCTGAGTCGGCGGACACCGTGCCTCGCGAGCCGTCCGGCAAGCGCGAGCGGGCGCAGATCCTGCTCCGCATCGACCCCCGGGTCGCCGACGCCCTCCGGCGCTGGGCGGCCGACGAGATGCGCTCGACGAACGCCCAGATCGAGATGGCCCTGCGGGAGGCGCTGAGCCGCGCCGGGCGCCTGCCCGAGCAGGACTGACCTGCTCGGGCCGCGCCACTCGGGCGGAGCGGCTCGGGCGGCGCGCCTCAGGCGATGCGGTCGATGACGAGGGGAGACGGGTCGAACGGGCCGTCCCCCACGTCGTACCCGCCCTCCAGGGCGGCCAGCGCGCGGTCGAAGCGCTCCGGGGTGTCGGTGAGGAGCGTGAACAGCGGCGCACCCTCCTCGACGCGGTCGCCGGGGCGGGCGTGCCAGACGACGCCGGCGCCGGCCTGCACCGGGTCCTCCTTGCGCTCGCGGCCCGCGCCGAGGCGCCAGGCCGCCAGGCCGACGGCCATCGCGTCGAGGCGGGTCAGCGTGCCGGAGCGCGGCGCAGCGACGACGTGCTGCTCCCGCGCGATCGGCAGCGGGGCGTCGGGGTCGCCGCCCTGGGCGGAGATCATGGCCCGCCACACGTCCATCGCGGAGCCGTCGGCGAGCCGGTCGGCGGGGTCCACGTCGTCGACGCCCGCGGCCAGCAGCATCTCGCGGGCGAGCGCCACGGTGAGCTCGACGACGTCCGCGGGACCGCCGCCGGCCAGCACCTCGACCGACTCGGCGACCTCGATCGCGTTGCCGGCGGTGCGGCCCAGCGGCGTGCTCATGTCGGTGAGGAGCGCGACCGTGCGGACGCCCGCGTCCGTGCCCAGGGCCACCATCGTCTCGGCGAGCTCGCGGGCGCGCTCGACCGACTTCATGAACGCCCCGCTGCCGACCTTGACGTCGAGCACGAGCGCACCGGTGCCCTCGGCGATCTTCTTGCTCATGATCGAGCTGGCGATGAGCGGGATCGCCTCGACCGTGCCGGTCACGTCGCGCAGCGCGTACAGCTTCTTGTCGGCGGGGGCCAGGCCGTCGCCCGCGGCGCAGATGACGGCGCCGACCGACTCCAGCTGCGCCAGCATCTCCTCGTTCGACAGCGAGGCGCGCCAGCCCGGGATCGCCTCCAGCTTGTCGAGCGTGCCGCCCGTGTGCCCCAGCCCGCGGCCCGACAGCTGCGGGACGGCGACGCCGCAGGCGGCCACGAGGGGGGCGAGCGGCAGCGTGATCTTGTCGCCGACGCCACCGGTCGAGTGCTTGTCGCTGGTCGGTCGCGACAGCGACGAGAAGTCCATCCGCTCCCCCGAGGCGATCATCGCGCCGGTCCAGCGGGCGATCTCGCGGCGGTCCATGCCGTTGAGGAGGATCGCCATCGCCAGCGCCGACATCTGCTCGTCCGCCACCGCGCCGCGCGTGTAGGCGTCGACCACCCAGTCGATCTGGCTGTCGCTCAGCGCGCCGCGGTCGCGCTTGGTGGTGATGACCTCGATGACGTCGTGTGCGCTGCTCACCGTCGCACCCTACGCACCCTCGGTCGCCGTCGCCGAGCCGGCGGTCGCGACCGTGACCGACTCGTAGCCGCGGAGCACGAAGGTGCCCCGCGACTCCGGCTCGCCCGCCAGCTCCAGCGACGGCAGCCGGGTCAGCAGGAGGCCGAGCGACTCGGTCAGCTCCATGCGCGCCAGGGGCGCACCGAGGCAGAAGTGCAGGCCCGCCCCGAACGCGACGTGGGGGTTGGGGTCCCGCGCGGGGTCGAAGACGTCGGCCTCGGCGAAGACGGCGGGGTCGCGGTTGGCGGAGCCGAGGAGCGCCGCGATCCGCTGGCCCTCCTCCACCCGGACGCCCGCCACCTCGACGTCCTGCGTCGCCGTGCGCTCGAAGAGGTGGAGGGCGGAGTCGAAGCGCAGCATCTCCTCCACCAGCGTCGGTACGCCGGACACGTCGCCCGCGCGGGCCGCCGTACGCACCCCGTCGGCCGCGGGCGAGCGCAGCAGCGCGACCAGCCCGTTGCCGAAGACGTTGACGGACGCCTCGTGGCCGGCGTTCAGCAGCAGCACGGCGGAGGCGACGACCTCGTCCTCGCTGAGCCGCTGCGTGCCCTCGCGGGCCGCGACGAGGTCGCTCAGCAGGTCGTCGCGCGGGCTCGACGCCCGGTCGCGGGCGAGCTCGAGCACCGCCCCGGCGAACGCGTCGGCGGCCGCGACGGCCGCGGCCTGCGTGGCCTCGTCGGGGGCGGGCTCGTACATCCGGACGATGGCCTGCGACCAGTCGCGCAGGTCGGGGGCCAGCTCGACGGGCACCCCGAGCAGCTCGGCGATGACGAGCACGGGCAGCGGCTCGGCGTAGGCGCCGATGACGTCGAACCCGGCGGCCGGGTCGACCTCGTCCAGCAGCGACGCGGCGAGCTCGCGCACCCGCGGGCGCAGCCGCTCGACGTGGCCGCGGGCGAAGGCGCCGGCGACCAGCCGACGCAGCCGCGTGTGGTCGGGCGGCTCGTTCTCCATCATCTGGTTGCGGTGGAGCAGGTTGAACGGCTCGAGGTAGGCCGCCGGCTCCCGGTCGCGCCAGATCCGCCCGAGCCGCCGGTTGCGCAGCACCGCGCCGACGGCGGCGTGGTCGAAGGCGAGCCAGGTGCCCCGCTCCTCGTGCCACGCCACCGGGTGGCGCTCGCGCTCGGCGGCGAGCAGGGGGTAGGGGTCCTCGACCAGCGCGGCCGAGGTCAGGTCAAGCGAGGTCGTCGGGACCGAAGGCATCAGGCAGGACCTCGTCCATCGTGCGGGCACCGGACACGGTGAGCAGGACCAGGTCCCGCCCGCCGTTCTCGAACAGCAGCTGGCGGCAGCGGCCGCACGGCATGATCACCTCGCCCGCTCCGTTGACGCAGACGAAGCGCCGCAGGATGCCGCCGCCCGTGAGGTGCAGCTGCGAGACGAGGCCGCACTCCGCGCACAGGCCGACGCCGTAGGAGGCGTTCTCGACGTTGCAGCCCGTGACGAGCCGCCCGTCGTCCACGATCGCCGCGGCACCCACCGCGTAGCCCGAGTACGGCGCGTACGCCCGCCCGGCCGCGTCGTGCGCCGCGGCCCGCAGCTCGGCCCACTCCTCCCCGGTCGGGTACGACGGCCCGTCCGCCCCCGCTGCCCCGTGCGGGTCGTCCGGGCTCACCCGGCCGACCCCTTGCGGTAGATCTCGCCCACCGCCGCCGGGGCTCGCAGTCGTTGGGAGGCCACGGCGAGCACGAGCAGGGTGATCACGTACGGCGTCATGCGGGTGAAGTCGCCCGGCACCTCGTCGATGGCGAGGTAGAGCGCGAGGGCCGCGACCCCGCCGAGCACCATCGCGGCGACCCCGACGCGCGACGCGGTGCCGCGGCGCAGCTGCCACAGCGCGAACCCGATGGCCAGGACGGACACGAGCAGCAGCAGCGCGTGCACCGACGTACCGCCCTGGCGCAGGCCGAGGGTCTCCGTGTAGCCGAACAGGCCCGAGCCCGCCAGCAGGCCGCCGGGCCGCCAGTTGCCGAAGATCATGGCGGCGAGGCCGATGTAGCCGCGGCCGCCGGTCTGGCCGTCGCGGTAGTTGCTCGACGCGACGATGGCGAGGAACCCGCCGGCGAGGCCGGCGAGGCCGCCCGAGACGAGGACGGCGATGAACTTGTAGCGCAGCACGGCCACACCGAGCGTCTCGGCCGCCGCCGGGCTCTCGCCGCAGGCGCGCAGCCGCAGGCCGAACGCGGTGCGCCACAGCAGCCACCACGTGGCGAGCACGAGGAGGAAGCCGATCACGACCAGCAGCGAGAGGTTGGTCGTGAGTGCCCGCAGCACCGCCGCGACCTGGGAGACGAAGAAGATGTCCGCGCCCTCGACGTCGCCGAACAGGTCGCTCAGCGGGCCGATGGTGATGGCCGGCACGTCGCCGATGTTGGGCGACTGCGTCTGGCCGCCACCGGGCAGGTCGGTGAAGGTCTGCGCCGCCAGGTACTGCACCGCGCCGAGCGCGATGATGTTGATGGCGACACCCGAGATGATGTGGTCGACGCCGAAGACGACGGTCGCCACCGCGTGCACCAGGCCGCCGAGGACGCCCATGAGCACGGCGCCGAGCACGCCGACCCAGGGCCCGTAGTGGTAGCCGAAGAAGCCCGCGCCGTAGGTGCCGAGGATCATCATGCCCTCGAGACCGATGTTGACCACGCCCGCGCGCTCGGCCCACAGGCCGCCGAGGCCCGCCAGCAGGATCGGCATGATCGCGATGAGGGTCGCCGCGATGGCGCCGGACGACGTGAGGTCGTCCGCGCCCGTGACCACCTGGAGCAGGGAGAGCGCGAGGAGGACGCCCAGCACGCCCACGAGCACCCAGCGCCAGCGCCGCGTGCGGGCGGCGACCGGCGTGCGTGCGGTGACCTTGTCGACGGTGCTCATCGAGCCGCCTCCTTCGTCGTGGGGCGCGGATCCTTCGCGGCGGCCGACTCCCGGGCCAGCTGCGCGGCGACGCGGCGCTGCTCGAGGCGCGCGCCGTACCGCCGGACCAGCTCGTAGGAGACGACCACGGTGAGGACGATGACGCCCTGGGTGATGGCCACGATGTCGGGAGAGACGCCCACGAGGATCTGCAGCGGGTTCGACTGCTCGTCGAGGAACGCGAAGAGCAGGGCGCCCAGGGCGATGCCGACGGGGTGGTTGCGACCCAGCAGGGCGATGGCGATGCCGGCGAAGCCGAGCCCCGACTGGAACGTCGAGCCGTAGTTGTACGGGCTCGTGCCGAAGAGGATCGGCAGGCCGACGAGACCGGCGACGGCGCCCGAGAGCATCATCGTCGTGATGGTCATGCGCCGCACCGAGATGCCGCTGGCCACGGCCGCGGACGCCGAGCGACCGGTGGCCCGCAGCTCGAAGCCGAAGCGCGTCTTGTTGAGGGTGAACCAGTAGGCCACCCCCACGAGCACGGCGAAGACGATGAACCCGTAGATCTCGGTCGGGATGTCGCTCCACATCTGGATGCCCGGGATGCGGGAGCCCTCCGGCACCGGCGCGGTGCCGATGACGTTGCTGCCCTCCTCGCGCACGGCGACCTTCGCGAGCAGGTAGGCCACGAGCGCGGTCGCGATGAAGTTCAGCATGATGGTCGCGATGACCTCGCTGACGCCGCGGGTCGCCTTGAGCACGCCCGCGATGCCGGCCCAGGCCGCGCCCGCGAGCATGGCGCAGACGATGGCCAGCGCGGTGTTGAGGTAGCCGGGCAGCCAGCCCTCGCCGGCGACCGCCGCCGCGGCGAAGACCGCCACCCGGTACTGCCCGTCGACGCCGATGTTGAACAGGTTCATCCGGAAGCCGATGGAGACGGCGAGACCGGACAGGAACAGCACCGTCGCGTTGTTGAGGATGTTGACCTGGTTGCGGGCCTCGGGCCACGAGATGATCTGCGCCCACACCTCCCCCACGGGGTCCCCCGCGGCGAGGAGCACCAGGCTCGTGATGGCGAAGGCCAGCGCCAGGGCGAGGAGCGGGGCCCCGATCGCCAGCGCGACCTTCGTGAGTCGCACGTTCACCCGCGGGTCTCCTCGGTGGTCGTGGTGGGCGCGGCGTCGCCGGCCCCGGTCATCGCGGACCCGAGCTCCTCGGGGGTGACCGCGGAGGGGTCGAAGGTGCCGACCAGCCGTCCGCGCAGGACGACCTCGATGCGGTCGGACAGGCCGATCAGCTCGTCGAGGTCCGCCGAGATGAGCAGCACGGCGAGACCCTCGCGACGGGCGCGCTTGATGTGGTCCCAGATGGCGCCCTGGGCGCCGACGTCGACGCCGCGGGTCGGGTGCGACGCGATGAGCAGCACGGGGTCGGCGCTCATCTCGCGCCCGACGATGAGCTTCTGCTGGTTGCCGCCCGACAGGGCCCGCGCGGGCACCTCCGTGCCGGGGGTGCGCACGTCGTACGCGTCGATGATGCGCTGGGTGTCGGCCCGGGCCGCGCGACGGCGGATGACGCCGCGGCGGGCGCTGGGCTCGCGGGTCTGGTGCCCCAGCACGCGGTTCTCCCACAGCGGGGCGTCGAGCAGGAGGCCGTGGCGGTGGCGGTCCTCGGGCACGTAGCCGATGCCGGCCTCGCGCCGCGCCCGGGTGCTCAGCCCCGCGATGTCGCGACCCGACAGCACGACGGCGCCCTCGGCGCCACCGCGCATGCCCATCACGGCCTCGACCAGCTCGGACTGACCGTTGCCCTCGACGCCTGCGATGCCGAGGATCTCGCCGCGGTGGATGTCGAAGGAGATGTCGTCGAGGACCGCGCGGCCGTCCGGGCCGCGCAGGCCGAGCCCGCGCACGGACAGCATGACCTCGTCGGTGACCGTCGAGGCCTCGGTCTGCGGCGTGGGCAGCTCGGAGCCGACCATGAGCTCCGCCAGCTGCCGGGACGTCACCGAGCGCGGGTCGACGGTCGCGACCGTCGTGCCGCGCCGGATCACGGTGATCTCGTCGGCGACCGACAGCACCTCGTCGAGCTTGTGGGAGATGAAGATGACCGACAGGCCCTCGCGCTTGAGCTCGCGCAGGTTGCCGAACAGCTCGTCGACCTCCTGCGGCACGAGCACCGCCGTGGGCTCGTCGAGGATGATGATGCGGGCGCCGCGGTAGAGGACCTTGAGGATCTCCACGCGCTGGCGCGCCCCGACGCCGAGGTCCTCCACCCGTCGGTCGGGGTCGATCCCCAGCCCGTACGCCGCGGAGATCTCCGCGACCTTCGCCCGGGCCGCCCCGCCGATGCCGTGCAGCGACTCCGCGCCCAGCACGACGTTCTCGAGCACCGTCAGGTTGTCGGCCAGCATGAAGTGCTGGAAGACCATGCCGATGCCGGCCTTGATCGCGTCGGCCGGCGTCGACAGCGCGAGCTCGGTGCCGTTCACCTCGATCGTCCCGGAGTCGGGCGGCTGCACGCCGTACAGGATCTTCATGAGGGTCGACTTGCCGGCGCCGTTCTCCCCCACGACGGCGTGGATGGAGCCGCGGGCGACGTCGATGTTGATGTCGTCGTTGGCGATGACGCCGGGGAACCGCTTGCCGATCCCGCGGAGGCGGACGGCCACCTCACCGGTGGCCGCGGACGCATCCCTGGAGAGCGAGGTCACGAGGCTGGAGCCTTCCGGACGGGCGAGGGGCCCGTGGACGACCAGGTCGTCCACGGGCCCGTTCGCACTGCGATGGAGACGGGTGCCGGTCTCGTTCGCGCACCGGCGCGGACGATGGTGGCACGGGTGACGCGGACGCGCCCGCCCGGGTGGGGCGGGCGCGCCGGTGCGTCACGGGGCGGTCGGGACCTCGATCTCGCCCGCGATGATCTGCTCCTTGAAGCCCTCGAGCTGCTCGATCACCTCCGGGGTGAGGAAGTCGCCGCTCGTGGAGTAGCCCACGCCGTCCGCCTCGAGGTCGTAGGTGACCGTGCCGCTCGGGTCCTCGCCGGCGTCGATGTCCGAGAGGAACTCGTACACCGCGACGTCGACGTTCTTCAGCATCGACGTGAGGATCACGTCGCGGACCGCCTCGTCGGCGGTGTTGTACTGGTCGGAGTCGACGCCGATCGCGCGACCGCCGGCCTCCTGCGCCGCCTCGAAGACGCCGCCGCCCGAGCCGCCCGCGGCGTGGTAGACCACGTCGGCGCCGGCGTCGAACATGCCCTGCGCCGCGGTCTTGCCGCGAGCCGGGTCGGCGAAGCCGGTGAAGTCCGGCGGCTGCGTCAGGTAGGTGACGTCGACCTGCACGTCGGGGTTGACCGCCTGCGCGCCCGCCGTGTAGCCCGCCTCGAACTTCTCGATGAGGGGGGTCTGCACGCCGCCGACGAAGCCGACGTGGTTCGACTCGCTGGTGAGGGCGGCCGCGGCGCCGACCAGGAACGAGCCCTGCTCCTCGGCGAAGACCAGGTTGGTCACGTTGTCGAACTCGTTCGTCGAGTCGTCGATGACGGCGAACTCGACCTCCGGGTAGTCCGGGGCCACGGCGCCGATGGCGGTCGCGTAGGCGAAGCCGACCGCGATGACCACGTCGTAGTCGTTCTCGGCGAAGGTGCGCAGGCGCTCCTCGCGGGCCGCCTCGGCCTCGCCGTCCTCGGCCTCCGACTCGTCGGAGGAGATGCTGAACTCGTCGGCCGCGCGGTCGAGACCGGCAGCCGCGGAGTCGTTGAAGGACTGGTCGCCGCGGCCGCCGACGTCGTAGGCCAGGCCGACCTTGATGTCGCCCTCGCCGCCGCCGCCGCCGTTGCCGCTGCCGCTGTCGCCGTCGTCCGAGCCGCTGCTACCGCAGCCGGCCAGGGCCAGGATGCTCACGGCCAGGGCCGCGGTGAACTTCGTGCGCCTCACGAAGCCTCCTCTTGAAGATCGGGTGCGCGCCACCGGGTCGGGCGCGACGCCGACACCCTAACGGCGCGCGGAGCGCACCCACGACCGATCCGGGGTTCTCCATCGAACTGTTACCTGGGGGCGCCGGCCGTGATCGCGCCGGGGGTCAGGCGGAGGCCGCGGCGAGGGCCTCGACGGCCGTCTCGGCCAGCAGCGCCGCGCCGATCCCGATGGCGCGCTCGTCGACGACCAGGTCACCCTGGTGCAGGTCGTAGGTGCGCCCGCCGGGCGTGCGGGTGCCGAGCCGGGCGAGCGCGCCGGGCACGTGGCGCAGGTACCACCCGAAGTCCTCTCCCCCGAGGCTCTGCACGGTGGGGACGGCCCCGTCGGGGCCCAGCACGGTCAGCGCCGCCCGGCGCAGCACGGCGGTGGCGGCCGGGTCGTTGTCGACGGGCGGGACGCCGCGGGTGTAGTGCACGACCGCCTCCACGCCGTACGGCTCCGCCAGCTGGCCGACGGCGCGGCGCACCACCTCCTCGGCGCTCGCCCACGCCTGCACGTCGAGCATCCGGACCGTGCCGGACATCCGGCCCTCGACGGGGATCACGTTGGGTGCGACGCCGGCCTCGACGTGGCCCCACACGACGCTCGCCCCGGCCCGGGGGTCGATGCGGCGCGAGAGGACGGCGGGCAGCTCCGTGAGCAGCTTGCCCAGCGCGAAGGTCAGGTCCTCGGTGAGGTGCGGGCGGGAGCTGTGGCCCCCGCGCCCGCTGAGGTGCACGACGAGCGAGTCGGCCGCCCCGGTGACGGGCCCCTCGCGCAGCCCCACCTGGCCGACGTCGACGGAGGGGTCGCAGTGCAGCGCGAAGACCGAGACCACGTCCTCCAGCCCGCCCGCCGCCACCACCTCCAGCGCACCGCCGGGCATGACCTCCTCGGCCGGCTGGAAGAACAGCCGGACCCGGCCGCGCAGCTCGCCGCGTTCGTGCAGCCCCTGCAGCGTCAGGGCCGCCCCGAGCAGGGCCGAGGTGTGCACGTCGTGGCCGCAGGCGTGGGCGACGCCGGTGACGGTGCTGGCCCACGGCAGGCCCGAGCGGTCCTCCAGCGGCAGGGCGTCCAGGTCGCCGCGCAGCGCGACCACGGGGCCCTCGCTGCCGACCTCGGCGATGACGCCCGTGCGGGACAGGCGCTCGTGGCGGATGCCGGCCGCGGCCAGGCGGTCGGCCACCAGGGAGGTCGTGCGCTGCTCGTTCCACGAGAGCTCGGGGTGGGCGTGGATGTCCCGGCGCAGTGCCACCAGCTCGTCGGCGAGGGCCGTCAGGATCTGGGAGGTCGCGTGCACGAGGGCTGACCCTAGCGTCGCGCCCTCAGGCGTCGTACGCCGCCAGGATCCGGTCGGCCGCGACGGTGGCCGGCAGGTCGCCCGCGAGGACGGCCGCGCGGACGTCGTCGCGCACGGCCCGGACCTCCGGCGAGTGGCGCAGCCGCTGCTCGAGCTCGTCGCGCACGAGGGCCCACGTGAACTCCAGCTGCTGCTCCGCGCGCTTGCGCCCCAGCCCGTCGGGGCCCAGGTGGTCGCGGTGCCCGAGCACCCGCTGCCACAGGTCGTCCACGCCCACGTCGGTCAGGCCGGAGCACGTCACGACGGGGGGCGCCCACTCGTCGTGCCCCCGCACGAGGCGCAGCGCGCCGGCGAGCTCGCGGGCCGCGACACGGGCCTCCTGCTCGCGGTCGCCGTCCGCCTTGTTGACCGCGATGACGTCGGCGATCTCGAGGATGCCCTTCTTGATGCCCTGCAGCTGGTCGCCGGTGCGCGCGAGGGTGAGGAACAGGAAGGTGTCGACCATCCCCGCCACGGTGATCTCGGACTGCCCGACGCCGACCGTCTCGACGAGCACCACGTCGTACCCGGCCGCCTCCAGCACGGCCATGGCCTGCACGGTCGCCCGCGCGACGCCACCGAGCGTCCCGGCAGACGGGGACGGGCGGATGAAGGCACCCGGGTCGGCCGCGAGGCGCCCCATGCGCGTCTTGTCCCCCAGCACGGAGCCGCCCGTGCGCACGCTGGAGGGGTCCACCGCCAGCACGCCCACGCGGTGGCCCGCGGCGGTCAGCCGCGAGCCCAGCGCCTCGATGAAGGTGGACTTGCCCACCCCGGGCACGCCCGAGATGCCGACCCGTACGACGCCCGCACCCGCCGCGCCCGCCTCGCCGGCGAGCGCGGTCAGCAGCTCGCGCGCCTGCTCCCGGTGCTGCGGCCGGGACGACTCGACCAGGGTGATCGCCCGGGACACCGCGGCGCGGCGCCCCGAGCGGATGCCCTCGAGCAGCTCCTCGACGGAGGGCACGCCGCCTCAGCCGTGACCGAGCTGCTCGCGCAGCCGGGCCAGCAGGTCGAGCGCCGACTCGGCGATGACCGTGCCCGGCAGGAACACCGAGGCCGCGCCCATCTCCTTCAGCGTCGGCACGTCGTCGGGCGGGATGACGCCCCCGATGACGACCATGATGTCGTCGCGGCCCTGCTCGGCGAGCGCTGCGCGCAGCGCCGGCAGGAGCACGAGGTGGCCGGCCGCGAGCGAGCTGACGCCGACGATGTGCACGTCGGCGTCCACCGCCTGCTGGGCGACCTCCTCGGGGGTGGAGAACAGCGGCCCCACGTCGACGTCGAAGCCCATGTCGGCGAACGCGGAGACGATCACCTTCTGGCCGCGGTCGTGCCCGTCCTGGCCCATCTTGGCGACGAGGATGCGGGGGCGGCGGCCCTCCGCCTCCTCGAACTCGGCGGTCTCGTCGAGCACGCGCCGCACGGGCCCGCCGCCGTCCTCGCCCAGCGTCGACTCGTCGCGGTACACGCCCGAGATCGTACGGATGACGGCCTGGTGGCGCCCGTAGACCTTCTCGAGCGCGTCCGAGATCTCCCCGACCGTCGCCTTGGCCCGGGCCGCGTCCACGGCGAGCGCGAGCAGGTTCCCCTCGAGCGCCGGGCCCGGTTCCGAGCCGGCGGCGTTGGTGAGCGCCTCCAGCGAGCGCCGCACCGCGTCGTCGTCGCGCTCGGCGCGCAGGCGCTCGAGCTTGGCGACCTGGCGGCGGTAGACGTCGTCGTTGTCGACCTTGAGGACGTCGAGCCTGTCCTCCGCGGCGAGGCGGTGCGTGTTGACGCCGATGACCTTCTGGGCGCCGGCGTCGATGCGTGCCTGGGTGCGGGCCGCCGCCTCCTCGATGCGCATCTTCGGGATGCCCTGCTCGATGGCCTGGGCCATGCCGCCGGCGGCCTCGGCCTCGGAGATGTGGGCCCAGGCCCGCTCCGCGAGGTCGTGGGTGAGGCGCTCCAGGTAGTAGGAGCCGGCCCACGGGTCGATCGTGCCCGTCGTGCCCGACTCCTGCTGCAGCAGCAGCTGGGTGTTGCGCGCGATGCGCGCGGAGAAGTCGGTGGGCAGGGCGATGGCCTCGTCGAGCGCGTTCGTGTGCAGGCTCTGCGTGTGCCCCTGGGTCGAGGCCATGGCCTCGATGCAGGTGCGGCCCACGTTGTTGAACACGTCCTGCGCGGTCAGCGACCAGCCGGAGGTCTGCGAGTGCGTGCGCAGCGACAGCGACTTGGGGTTCTTCGGGTCGAACTGCCGCACGAGCCGGGCCCACAGGGCGCGGGCCGCGCGCAGCTTCGCGACCTCCATCGAGAAGTTCATGCCGATGGCCCAGAAGAAGGAGAGCCGCGGCGCGAACACGTCGATGTCGAGCCCCGCCTCGAGGCCCGCACGGATGTACTCCACCCCGTCTGCCAGCGTGTAGGCGAGCTCGAGGTCGGCGGTCGCCCCGGCCTCCTGCATGTGGTAGCCCGAGATGGAGATCGAGTTGAACCGCGGCATCCGCGCCGACGTGAAGCTGAAGATGTCGGAGATGATCCGCATCGACGGCGACGGCGGGTAGATGTAGGTGTTGCGGACCATGAACTCCTTGAGGATGTCGTTCTGGATGGTCCCGGCCAGCTTCTCCGGCGCCACCCCCTGCTCCTCGGCCGCGACGATGTAGAGGGCCAGCACCGGCAGCACGGCGCCGTTCATGGTCATCGACACGCTCATCTCGTCGAGCGGGATGCCGTCGAAGAGGGTGCGGGTGTCGTAGATGGAGTCGATCGCCACGCCGGCCATGCCGACGTCGCCGCGCACCCGCGGGTGGTCGGAGTCGTAGCCGCGGTGGGTGGCGAGGTCGAACGCGACCGAGAGCCCCTTCTGGCCGGCCGCGAGGTTGCGGCGGTAGAAGGCGTTCGACTCCTCGGCGGTCGAGAACCCGGCGTACTGCCGGATGGTCCACGGCTGCGTGGTGTACATCGTCGGGTAGGGCCCGCGCAGGAACGGGCTGAGGCCCGGCCACGTGTCGAGCGCGTCGAGGCCCGCGACGTCCTCGGGGCCGTAGGCCGGCTTCACCTCGATGCCCTCCGGCGAGGTCCACGCCTCGCCGTCGGTGGGCGGCGCGACGGCCCGCCCGCCGCGCAGGTCGAGGCCCTCGAAGCTCTTCGGAACGCTCATGCCAGGTGCTCCCTCGTCCGCGTGAGGAACGCGAGGGCGTCCACGCCCACCGCGCAGGAGTCGTCGGTGTGGTCGGTCGGCTTCCCCGCGATGACGACGTGGGTGGCGCCGGCCTCCCGCAGCGCCGCGGTGGCCTGCTCCCCCCACTCCGCGTACGTCGCGTCCGACCCGGCCAGGCACACCACGGCCGGGCTGCCCGCAGCCGTGTACGCCGCGACGAGCGCGTCCGGCCCGTCGGTCGGTCCCGCCACCTCGACGGGGATGCCGCCGGCGGCGAGCAGGTTGCTCGCGAAGGTGGCCCGGGCGGTGTGGGCCGCGACCGTGCCCAGCGTGGCGAGGAAGACCGGGCGCGGCGCCGGGGCGTCCCGCAGCGCCTCGAAGCTCGCGCCGTACGGGCGCACGCCCTCCCACGCGCCGTCGGGCTCGCGCTCCGGGAGCACCTCGGCGGGGTTCGGGAACTCCGTGAGCCCGGTCAGCGGGCGCTTGCGCGTCGCGACCTGCCGCTCGCGCTCGGCGACCGTCGCCGCGACCAGCTCGCCGACGACGGCGTCCAGCCCGTCGACCCCGCCGTCCTGCAGCGCGGCGTCGAGGCGGGGCAGCAGCGTCCACGCCGCACGAGCCAGGTCGTCGGTGAGGCGCTCGACCGCGTAGGCGCCGCCCGCGAGGTCGGCCACCTTGCCCAGGTGCGACTCGTCGATGAGCAGGTGGGAGGTGTTGCGCGCGATCCGCCGGCCGAAGGCCTCCGGGCGGCCGAGCGGGGAGTCGAAGGGCAGCACCGTGACCGACTCGGCCCCGCCGACGCCGGCCGCGAAGGCCGCGACCGTCGTGCGCAGCATGTTGACGTAGGGGTCGTAGCGGCTCATCATCGGCCGGCTGGTCACCGCGTGCTGGCGCTGCTGCACCGCGGCGGCCTCGCCCTCGACGTCCTCGCTCAGCTCGACGAGGCGGGCCCACAGGCGGCGCGCGGCGCGCAGCTTGGCGATGCCGGGGAACTGCTCGTCGGTGACGGCGTAGCGGAACTCGACGAGGCCGGCGGCCTCGGCCAGCGGCACGCCGGCGCCGGTGAGCACCCGCAGGACGCGGGCGCCGGCGGCCAGCGACCAGGCCAGCTCCTGCGCGTCGGAGGCACCGCGGTCGTGCACGGCGGTGGCGTCGACGACGACCCCCAGCACGCCGGCCTCCCGGGCGAGGCCGACGACCTCCAGGAGCACGTCCTCGGGGGCCAGGGCGCCCACGCCGAGGTTGGTGCCGGCAGCCGGCTCCGTGGCCTCGAGGTGCGCGAGGAACGCACGGGCCGCGCCCACCGGGTCGCCCGGGGCGTCGAGCACGACGGGCGCCAGGTCGAGGTAGACGCCGGCCAGCAGGACCGCGAGGTCCGTGCCGGGCTCGAGCGTGAGCCACAGCGACGTCACGCCGCCCTCGAGGTCGGCGAGCAGCGTCTCGTTGCCGGCCCGGGCGTCGAGGCCCACCGCTCCGAGGTGGGCCCGGACGTCCCACGGGCCGGTACGGGTGGGTCGGCCCTGCGTCGCCAGGTCGGCCACCGACTCCGGGGTGCCCAGCGGGGTGACCTCGATGCCGTCCAGGGTGCGGCGCGTCAGCCGCTGCCAGACCAGCTCGTCGGGGTCGTCCTCGCCAAGGCGGCGGGCCTTGCGCAGCACGCGGGCGGCCTCGGCCTCCCAGTCCGCGCGCGTCCACCGGTCGGTCGCGGCGTCGGCGAGCGCGAGGGCGCCCTGCTCCGGTTGCAGCTCGGTCGGCTCGTCGAGCCCACCCTCCACTTCGGTCATGCTGCGAACCATAGAAGGTGTGACGGACGTCGCGACACCGGGTCCCACGAATCAGGCACCGCGGCCCGCGGGCCCGTTCACCCGGCGGCCACGCCGCGGCCACTCCCCCGTCGCGGCGTCCTCCCACCCTCGGACCCATGCGGATCGCGCTCGTGACCGAGTCCTTCTACCCGGCCACCGACGGCACGACCACCACGGTGCGCAACCTCCTCGACCGGCTCGTCGACCGGGGTCACACGGTGCGCCTCGTCGCGCCGGCGCCGGGGCTGACGTCGTACCGCGGGGTCGAGATCGTGCGGGTGCGCGCCCTGGACAAGCCGGGCCGCCAGGTGCGGGCCGCCCTGGAGGGCTTCGCGCCCGACCTCGTGCACGTCACCTCGAGCCTCGAGCTCGGGCCGACCATCGGCCGGAAGGCCCTCAAGCACGCCCGGCGGCTCGACGTGCCGACCGTCGTGGTGCAGCAGACGCCGGTGAGCGACCTGGCCGCGCCCCTGTGGCAGGCCAAGGTCGCCGAGCGTGCCGACCGCGTGCTCGTCACCGCCCGCTGGATGGTCGACCGGCTCGCCGCCCTCGACGTCGACGCCCGGCTGTGGTCCCCCGGCGTCGACACCGCCGCCTTCACTCCCGCCCTGCGCGACGCGTGGCTGCACGACAAGTGGGCGAAGGCGCGGGCCAAGGGCGGCCCGCGGGTCGTCGTCGGCTACGTGGGGGCGCTCGAGAAGGACCACGGGGTACGGCGGCTGCCCGAGGTCGCCGCCGTCCCCGGCACCCGCCTCGTCGTCGTGGGCCAGGGCTCCCAGCGGGAGTGGCTCGCCCACCGCCTGGCCGGGGTCGCCGGGCCCGGCGCGAAGCTCGCCGGTCCGCTGACGGCCGGCGACCTCACCACCGCCGTCGCGTCGCTCGACGTGCTCGTGCACCCGGGCGAGCACCTCACGTGCGCCCACACCCTGCGTGAGGCGGCCGCGTCCGGCGTACCGGTCGTCGCCGCGCGGACCGGCGGGGCCCGCGACGTCGTCGCCCACCTGGAGTCGGGCCTGCTGTTCGACCCCGCCACGCCGCGCGGCCTGCGCGACGCCGTCGAGGCCGTCGCCGCCGACCGGCACCGGGGACTCATGGGCGCCCACGGCCGCGAGCTGGCCCTGCAGCGGTCGTGGCACGACGCCGTCGACGAGCTCGTGGAGCACCACTACGACGCGGTGCTGGCCGCCCCGCACCTCGCGCCGGCCTGACCGGACGCCACCGTCCACCGCCCCGGCGAGACCCGCGGGAGGGCCCGTCCGGTACCCCGTCGTTAACGTGGCGGTAACAGGGGATATGTCACACGAGGTGAGGTCGACCTTCGTTACTGCCCTCCTGGTAGGGGGAGTAGCGTGCCGGTCGTGGCAACCCCGACCCTTGTCTCTCCTCCCCGGTCGACACGCTCGACCATCGCGCTGAAGCTGGTGATGGCGACCAGCGGGCTCCTCTTCGTCGCGTACGTGCTCGCGCACATGTACGGGAACCTGAAGGCGTTCTCCGGCCAGGACAAGTTCAACGACTACGCGCACCACCTGCGCGAGCTCGGCGAGCCGATCCTCCCGTACGAGGGCTTCCTCTGGATCGCCCGGACCGTGCTGCTCGTGGCCCTCGTGGCGCACGTGGTGGCCGCCGTGCTGCTGACGAACCGCAACCGCCGGGCCCGCACCACCCGTTACCAGGTCAAGAAGAACGTGGCGTCCTCGCTGTCCTCGCGCACCATGCGCTGGGGCGGGGCCGCGCTGCTGCTCTTCATCATCTGGCACCTCGTGAACTTCAGCTTCGGGAAGGTGAACGTGGCGACCGGCGAGACCGGCAGCGCCGCGGGCGACCCCTACACGCTGATGGTCGGGTCGTTCGAGGTCTGGTGGCTGACGGTGATCTACCTGGTCGCGATGGTGGCGCTCGCGCTCCACCTCCACCACGGCACCTGGAGCGCGATGCAGACGCTCGGCTTCACCAACACGGCCGCGTCGCGCCGCCGCGCGAAGCAGGCCGGCTGGCTGCTGGCCGTCGTCGTCGCCGGCGGCTTCTCGCTCGTCCCGCTCGCCGTGCTCGTCGGCATCATCGAGAAGTAAGGGAGTCCCGACCATGGCTGGATCCACCCTCCACGAGGGCCTCGCCCCGCTCAACGTCGCGTCCGAGCAGAAGTCGGACGACGCCCACGGCTACTACGTGCTCGGCGACAAGCTGGTCGACGCGAAGGCCCCGACGGGTCCCATCAAGGACCGCTGGACCACCCGCAAGTTCGAGAACCGCCTGGTCAACCCGGCCAACCGCCGCAAGCTCGACATCATCATGGTCGGCACGGGCCTGGCCGGCGGTGCCGCCGCCGCGACGCTCGGCGAGGCCGGCTACAACGTGAAGTCCTTCTGCTACCAGGACTCCCCGCGCCGCGCCCACTCGATCGCGGCCCAGGGCGGCATCAACGCGGCGAAGAACTACAAGGAGGACGGCGACTCCACGTTCCGCCTCTTCTACGACACGGTGAAGGGCGGCGACTACCGCAGCCGCGAGTCGAACGTCTACCGCCTGGCCGAGGTCAGCGCGAACATCATCGACCAGTGCGTCGCGCAGGGCGTGCCCTTCGCCCGCGAGTACGGCGGCCTGCTCGACAACCGCTCGTTCGGCGGCGTGCAGGTGTCCCGCACGTTCTACGCCCGCGGCCAGACGGGCCAGCAGCTGCTCATCGGCGCCTACCAGGCCATGGAGCGCCAGGTCGCGGCGGGCACGGTGAAGCAGTACACGCGCCACGAGATGCTCGAGCTGATCGTCGTCGACGGCCGCGCCCGCGGCATCATCGCGCGCGACATGGTGACCGGCGAGATCGAGACGCACCTCGCCGACGTCGTGGTGCTCGCGACCGGCGGCTACGGCAACGTCTTCTACCTGTCGACGAACGCGATGGGGTCGAACGTCACCGCCACGTGGCGTGCGCACCGCAAGGGCGCCTACATGGCCAACCCCTGCTACACGCAGATCCACCCCACGTGCATCCCGGTCTCGGGCGACTTCCAGTCGAAGCTGACCCTGATGAGCGAGTCGCTGCGCAACGACGGCCGCATCTGGGTGCCGAAGAACCGCGAGGACTGCGACAAGGACCCGCGGGACATCCCGGAGGAGGACCGCGACTACTACCTGGAGCGGATCTACCCGAGCTTCGGCAACCTGGTCCCCCGCGACATCGCCTCGCGTCAGGCCAAGAACGTCTGCGACGAGGGTCGCGGTGTCGGCCCGGTCGTGGGCGACTTCCGCCGCGGCGTCTACCTCGACTTCGCCGACGCCATCGCCCGCATGGGGCGCCAGGCGGTCGAGACGAAGTACGGCAACCTGTTCGACATGTACGCCCGCATCACCGGCGAGGACCCGTACGAGGTGCCGATGCGCATCTACCCGGCGGTCCACTACGTCATGGGCGGCCTGTGGGTCGACTACGACCTGCAGTCGAACATCACCGGGCTCTACGTGACCGGCGAGGCCAACTTCTCCGACCACGGCGCGAACCGCCTCGGTGCCTCCGCCCTCATGCAGGGCCTGGCCGACGGCTACTTCGTGCTGCCGAACACCATCCGCGACTACCTCGCGGACGGCCCGTTCCCGAAGGTCGCCGAGGACCACCCCGAGGTCGTCGCGGCGCGGGAGTCGGTCGAGGCCCGCATCAACACGTTCATGTCGATGAACGGCACCCGCTCCGCCGACAGCTACCACAAGGAGCTCGGCAACATCATGTGGGAGTACTGCGGCATGGAGCGCACGGAGGAGGGCCTGCGCAAGGCGATCGACATGATCCGCGAGCTCAAGGCCGACTTCTGGAGCAACCTCAGGGTGCTCGGCACGGCGGACGGCATCAACCAGAGCCTCGAGAAGGCCGGCCGCGTCGCCGACTTCATCGAGCTCGGTGAGCTCATGTGCGTCGACGCCCTCAACCGCCGCGAGTCCTGCGGCGGCCACTTCCGCGGGGAGTCCCAGACCGAGGACGGCGAGGCGCTGCGTCACGACGACGAGTTCGCCTACGTCGCCGCCTGGGAGTGGGGTGGCGAGGACGGCCAGCCCGTGCTCCACAAGGAAGACCTGATCTACACCGCCATCGAGATGAAGCAGCGGAGCTACAAGTGAAGTTGACCCTGAAGATCTGGCGCCAGCCCAACCCGGCGACCGCTGGAGCGATGCACACCTACGAGCTCGATGGCGTCTCCGAGGACATGAGCTTCCTGGAGATGCTCGACGTCCTCAACGAGAAGCTGAACACGTCCGGCGAGGAGCCGATCGCGTTCGACTCCGACTGTCGCGAGGGCATCTGCGGCATGTGCGGCCTGATGATCAACGGTCAGGCGCACGGCCCGGAGGTCACCACGACCTGCCAGCTGCACATGCGGTCCTTCAAGGACGGCGACGAGATCACCATCGAGCCCTGGCGCGCGGACTCGTTCCCCGTGCTCAAGGACCTGTGCGTGGACCGCTCGGCGCTCGACCGGATGGTGCAGGCCGGCGGCTACATCTCCGCCAACACGGGCTCCGCGCCCGACGCGCACGCCGCCCCGGTGGAGAAGAAGAAGGCCGACCGCGCCTTCGACGTCGCCACCTGCATCAGCTGCGGCGCCTGCGTCGCGGCCTGCCCCAACGGCTCGGCGTCGCTGTTCCTCGGCGCCAAGATCACCCACCTCGGTGAGCTGCCGCAGGGCCAGCCGGAGCGCTACTCCCGCGTGGTCGGCATGGTCGGCCAGCACGACCACGACGGCTTCGGCGGGTGCACCAACATCGGCGAGTGTGCCGCGGCGTGCCCCAAGGAGATCCCGCTGGACGTCATCAGCCAGCTCAACAAGGACCTCCGCACCGCGATGGTCAAGGGCCGCTGAGCCTGCTCCCCCGTCGTACGACGTGACGTTCGGCCCGCCCGGGACTCCCCGGGCGGGCCGTTCGGCGTCCCGGGGGGGTACGGCGCCTCGTGGGGTACGGCGTGCCTCGTGCGGCGCGCGCACAGCCGCCGTGTGGCGACGCTCAGGTCACGGAACGGTCACGAAGGTCACGAGGAGGTCACGGCGTCGCGGCGGGTGGCGCGCAGCGCCTGCAGTCCGAGGCGTCCGAGGACGACCGCGATGAGCACGTTCACCACGACGAGCACGGAGTGGGCCACCCAGTAGCCGGTCGCGCGCTCCTCCCCCGCGGACCACGCCGAGGCCAGGTTGCGGGCGAAGTTGCCGAACGTGACGACGTTCCACACCGCCACCGCCAGCAGCAGCACCGCGTGCTTGCGCTCGAACCTCACCCGGACCCCTCACCTCGTCGGAGGGGCCATCCTCCCACGCGTCAGCGGGCGCGCCGCAGCAGGGTGAGGAAGCCCAGCACGGTGCCGGCGCCGAGGGCGAAGGAGCGCGCCGCGACCTGGTTGGTGGTCAGCTCGACCTCGTCGTCCTTGTCGAGGTCCACCCGCAGGGCGGCCAGGCGCGCCTCCTCGAGCGCGGCCAGGTGCTCGCGCCGCAGCCGGGCCGAGGTGGACGTGTGGGCCCAGGAGGCGGCGTACATGACCACGCGGGAGAAGTAGTTGATCCAGACCACGAGGATCAGCGCGATGCCGAAGGCCTGGAAGGCGGGCTGGCCCTTGGTCGAGCTGAGGAGCACGCCGGCGACCTGCTTGAGCACCTCGAAGCCCACGGCGCCCAGCAGGGCGCCCTTCCACAGGTCGAAGCGCGGGATGTCGGGCTTGGCGAGCAGCGTGAAGATCGCCGAGAACAGCAGCGAGCTGGCGCCGATGCCGATCACGACCGTGATGACGCGCAGCAGCCACGAGAGCTCGTCGCCGAGCCCGACGAGGTCGAGCACCTGCGAGGAGAAGGCGTTGACGCCGCTGGAGATCGCGACGCTGGTGAGCAGGATGATGCCGATCGCCGGGAGGGTGAGCAGGTCCCGCAGCTTGCCCTTGAGGAAGTTGGGCTGCTCCTTGGCGGGCTCCTCGAAGACCACGACGAGCGACTCGCGCAGCCCCGACAGCCAGCCCAGCCCCGAGTAGAGGACACCGAGGAGGCCGATGACCCCGGCGGTGCCCGCCACCTCCTCGAAGTCGGCGATGGAGATCTGGCCCTCGTCCGAGCCGATCATGCCGGGGAAGATGCTCGAGATGGCGTCGACCAGGTCCTGCTGCGCGTCGGGGTAGATCCGCGCCAGGTAGCCGACGAGGAAGAACGCGAGCGCCAGCAGGGGGAAGAAGGACAGGAACCCGAAGAACGTGACCGCGCCGGCCTGGGTGTTGCCCTTCACCGCCCCGTAGTGCTGCTGCATCCGCACCACGTGGTCGAGCCACGGGTGGGCCGTGCGCTGCTCGGCGAACCAGACGACGACCCGCTCCTTCGGGCCGGCCACCTCAGCCCTCCCGCCGCTGCAGGGCGAAGTCGTCGGTGCGGCGCCAGCCGGTGCCCTCGTCGTGGACGTAGAGGTGGAACCGCGCCACCTCGAAGACGCACTCGAAGGCCGCCAGCTCCTGGAACGCCCGGTCGAGGCGGTCGTCGTCGAGGTGGTGGGCCACCGTGACGTGCGGGTGGTAGGGGAAGCTGAGGTCCACCTCGAGCGGGCCCCGCCGCAGCGAGGCGGCCAGCTGCTCGGTCTCCGCGATGCCCTCCGCGACCGTCACGAACACGACCGGCGAGACCGGCCGGAAGGTGCCCGTGCCCCGCAGGTGCACCCGGAACCCGTGGTGCTGCGTCGCCACGGCGGCGAGGTGGGCCGACACCGCGGCCAGCTCGTCCTCGGCGACCTCGGTCGGCGGGATGAGGGTGACGTGGGTCGGGATGAGGTCCGCGGTGGCGTCCCCCAGGGAGCGGCGGTAGTCCTGGAGCTGGGCTCCCCAGGGCTCCGGGATCGCGAGGGCTACTCCGATCGTGGGCACGGCGTCGACCCTAGCCGAGGGGGCGCACGAAGCCGACGCGCTCGTAGACGTCCGCGAGCGTGCGGTCCGCGACCTCGCGGGCGCGTCGCGCACCGGCGGCGAGCACCTCGTCGAGCCCGGCGCGGTCGTCGAGCAGCTCGAGGGTGCGCTCGCGCAGCGGCGTCACCACGTCGACGACGACGTCGGCCAGGTCGCCCTTGAGGTCGCCGTACCCCCGCCCCGTGTAGTCGGCGGCGATCTCGGCCACGCCGCGCCCCGTCAGGGCGGAGAAGATCGACAGCAGGTTCGACACGCCCGGCTTGGCCTCGGGGTCGAACGCCACGACGGCCTCGGAGTCGGTCACCGCGGAGCGGATCTTCTTCGCACTGACCCGCGGCTCGTCCAGCAGGTCGATGATGCCGGCGGGCGAGGAGGCCGACTTGCTCATCTTGGCGGTCGGGTTCTGCAGGTCGTAGATCTTGGCGGTCTCGCGCAGGATGTAGGGCTCCGGCAGGCGGAACGTCTTCTTGTAGCGCGTGTTGAACCGGTGCGCGAGGTCGCGGGTCAGCTCGAGGTGCTGGCGCTGGTCCTCCCCCACCGGCACGTACGCCGGGCGGTACAGCAGGATGTCAGCGGCCTGGAGGATCGGGTAGGTGAACAGGCCGACGCTGGCCGCGCCCTCGCCACCCTTCGCCGACTTGTCCTTAAACTGCGTCATGCGGCGCGCCTCGCCGAAGGCCGTGATGCTGTTGAGCACCCACGCCAGCTGGGCGTGGGCGGGCACGTGCGACTGCACGAAGAGCGACGAGCGCGCCGGGTCCACGCCCATGGCGAGCAGCTGCGCGGCGGAGCGGTAGGTGCGCTCGCGCAGCAGCCGCGGGTCGTGCTCGACCGTGATCGCGTGCAGGTCCACGACCATGTAGAACGGCTCGTGGTCGTCCTGCAGGCTCACCCACTGCCGCAGCGCACCGAGGTAGTTCCCGAAGTGGAACGAGTCGGCCGTCGGCTGGATCCCCGAGAGGACCCGCGGCAGCGACCCGCCCGAGGAGGATGCTTCCTGGGTCTGCGCAGACATGCGCACGATTCAACCACCCGGGCGCGGGCGGCCCGCACCGGGTCAGGTGGCGGTCGTCGCCCGGCGCCGGGCCAGCAGGGACCAGCAGAAGATGAGCAGCCCGCCCGCCGCGAGACCGGCGCCGACGAGGCTCGGCGCGCGGTAGCCGTGGCCCGCGTCGATCACGAGGCCGCCGAGGAAGGCCCCCAGGCCGTTGGCGATGTTGAGCGCCGAGTGGTTGAGGGCCGCGCCGAGCATCTGCGCGTCGCCGGCCGACTGCATGAGGCGCACCTGCAGGTTGATCGCCAGCACGGAGCCGAGCAGGCCGACGACGAAGACGATCGCCACCATCGCGACCACGCTGCCCGCGAGCGGCACCACGAGGGCCAGCACGACGACGGAGGCGACGAAGGCCCCGACGACCGACCGTTCCACGTCCCAGTCCGCCAGGACGCCGGCCAACCAGGAGCCCAGCACCGAGCCCACGCCGAACGCCAGCAGGAACGCCGGGACGGCGCTGTCCGCCAGCCCGGTCTCGTCGGTGACGAGCGGCGCGACGTAGCTGTACATCGCGAAGATGCCGCCGAAGCCCACCATGCCGGTGGCGACGGCGTACAGGACCGCGGGACGGCGCAGCGCGGACAGCTCCCGGCGCACCGTGGCGGTGCGGTCACCCGGGGTGTGGGGCACGGCGAGGAGGACGAGGACGGCGGTGACGATCGTCAGGGCGAGCACGAACCAGTAGGCGCTGCGCCACCCGACCTCCTGGCCGAGCCAGGTGCTGGCGGGCACCCCCGCCACCGTGCCGACCGACAGGCCGACCATCACGCCGCTGATCGCGCGGCCCTGCTGGTCGGGCCGCACCAGCGAGGCGGCGATGAGGGAGGCGACGCCGAAGTACGCGCCGTGGGGCAGGCCGGCGACGAACCGGGCGAGCAGCACCGGCAGGTAGCCGCTGGCCAGCGCGGTCAACGCGCTGCCCAGGCCCAGCGCCAGCACGAGGCCGACGGCCAGCTCGCGCCGCGGCAGGCGGGCGCCGAGGGCGACGATCAGGGGGGCGCCCACGACGACGCCCAGGGCGTACGACGTGATGATGTGCCCCGTCGTCGGGATCGACTCGTCGATGCCGCGCGCGATGTCGGGCAGCAGGCCCATCGTCACGAACTCGGTGGTGCCGATCGCGAAGCCGCCCATGGCCAGCGCCACGATGGCGAGCGCGAGACGCCCACCGGACAGCGCGACGTCCGTCGCGGGGGCGGCCGCGGCGGGGCCGGCGGGCCCGGCGGGCCCGGCGGGGCCGGCGTCGACGACGGTGCC
>NZ_JAHWBL010000032.1:0-42745 GCF_029493445.1 Nocardioides sp. ChNu-99
ACCGCGGCGCCGGACACCGAGCCGGTCGAGGCGGCCGAGCCCGGCGCGTGGGCGCGGGCGGCGGCTGCCGGCGTACCGGGGGAGCCCGGCGAGCGCGCGACGCTGCTGCAGTTCTCCTCCGCCTTCTGCGCCCCGTGCCGCGCCACGCGGCGCGTGCTCGGCGAGGTCGCCGCGGTGGTGCCGGGCGTGGCCCACGTCGAGGTCGACGCGGAGCACCACCTGCAGCTGGTGCGGGACCTGGACGTCCGGCGTACCCCGACGACCCTCGTGCTCGACGCCGCCGGTCGCGAGGTCACCCGCGCCGCGGGCGCGCCGACCAAGCAGCAGGTGCTGGCCGGCCTCGAGGCCGCGCTGTAGGGCCCCTAGCGCACCCGCTCGAGCATCCGCCCCCAGGTGTGGTCGGGGCGGTCGACGTCGACGGCGTCGCCGCGCACGACGGTGCGGACGACGCGGCCGCCGTACCGGATGCCGTCGTACGCCGAGATGGGGTTGCGGTGGGCCAGCTGCGCGGCCTCGACGCGGAAGTCGACGCCGGTGTCGTAGACGGCGAGGTCGGCGTCGGCGCCCACGGCGATGCGGCCCTTGTGGCCGAAACCGACGAGGTCGGCGGTGTGGCGCGACATCCACCGGCTGACCTCGGCGAGCCCGATGCCGCGCCGGCGGGCCTCGGCGGCCATCACCGCGAGCCCGACCTGCAGCCCCGACACCCCGCCCCACGCCTGCTGGAGGTCGCCGTCGCCGCGGCCCTTCTCCTCCGCGGTGGCGGGGGAGTGGTCGGAGACGACGCAGTCGATGATCCCGGCGCGCAGCGCGGCCCACAGCTCCTCGCGGTTGCCGGCGTCGCGGATCGGGGGGCAGCACTTGAACTGCGCCGCCCCGTGCGGCACCCGCTCGGCGTCGAAGACCAGGTAGTGCGGGCACGTCTCGACGGTCAGCCGCAGCCCCTCGGCGCGGGCGTCGGCGATCATCCCCAGCGCCCGCGCGCTCGACAGGTGCAGCACGTGCACCCGGGCGCCGGTCTCGCGGGCGCCGTCGATCACCTGCCGGATCGCCGCGGTCTCCGCCTCGTGGGGCCGCGAACGCACGAACGCGCGGTAGGAGCCGCCCGCCTCCTGCGGCGCCGCGGCCAGCACACCTGCGTCTTCCGCGTGCACGATCATCAACCCGTCGAAGCGGGCCACCTCCCGCAGCGCGAGCAGGAACTGGGCGGGGTCCAGCGGCGGGAACTCGTCGACGCCGCTCGGCGCGAGGAAGCACTTGAACCCCAGCACCCCGGCGTCCCACAGCGGCTCGAGGTCGCCGACGTTGCCGGGCACCGCGCCGCCCCAGAACCCCACGTCGACCATGAGCTGGTCGCGCGCGACGGCCCGCTTGACGCGCAGGTGCTCCACCGTCGTGGTCGGCGGCAGGGAGTTCAGGGGCATGTCGACGAGCGTCGTCGCGCCGCCGAGCGCCGCGGCCCGCGTCGCGGACGCGAAGCCCTCCCACTCGGTGCGTCCCGGCTCGTTGACGTGCACGTGGGTGTCGACGACCCCGGGTACGACGTACGCCGTGTCGGCGGCCTGCACGACCACGCCCTCGGCCTCGTGCTCGTAGGCCTCGACGGCGGCGATCCGCCCCCGCTGGACGACGACGGTGGCGGGCACGAAGGCGTCCCCGACGAGCACCCGCCGGCCGCGGACGGCGTCGACCCGCATCAGGCGAACGCGGGCACGGTGGCCCACGCCTGCGGCACCTCGGCCTGCCCCTCCCGGGTGATGGTGGCCTGGATGAGCCCGTACGGGCGGTCGGCCGCGTAGAACACCTCGCCCGGGTTGTCGAGGCCGAACGGCTCCAGGTCGACGAGGAAGTGGTGCTTGTTCGGGCACGACAGGCGCACCTCGGCCACCACGCCGTACCGCTCCAGCACCCGGCGGCCCATGGCGAAGAGGGTCTGCTGCAGCGCCAGGGAGTGGAGGTCGGCGAACGCGGCGAGCAGCTCGGCGCGGATCCCGTCGTGGAGGGCGTCGAAGTCGAGCCCCTCGAGCTCGGCCTGGGTCTGCGGGGCGTAGCGCCACCACGCGGTCACCGACGTGGCCATGACGCGGTCGTCGACCTCGGCCAGCGTCGTGTAGCGGTCGCGCGGGAACCCGTGGAACTCCGAGCCCGTCGACTTCAGCACCACGCAGTCCTTGAGGCCCGACACGATCCAGGTCGCGTCGCCGTCCTTCTGCACGACCGTGGTGCGGGTCTCCTGCCCGCGCCGCACGAACGAGTGGTCGTGCGGCGCGCCGTCGACGCTGATGCGGTCCCAGGTGGACGTCTCGGCCTCCCAGCGCCCGCCGCTCACCCAGTCGAACCCCTCGACGAAGTGCGCGCCGTACGTCATGAGGAAGTGCTCGGGCGTGCGCACGCCGTGCTCGCGGGCGAAGGCGTAGAGCGTGTTCTTCTGCGTGTCCGTGGCGACCACCTGGCTGTTGTCGCCGTCGGTGTGGCAGGCGGTGAAGTCGCCGCGCAGCTGGGCGGTCACGGTGAGGTCGGTGATGCGGTGGACCGGGCTGTCGCGGTCGACGCGCACGAGGCGGCACTCCGCCTTGCCGTACTGGTTCGCCCCCAGGACGATGTCGCCGATCGCCATCTCAGCTCCCCTTGTAGGTGGTGTAGGAGTACGGGCTCAGCAGCAGAGCCACGTGCACGTGCGGTCCCGCGAGGGCCACGGTCAGCTCGACGCGCGGGAAGAAGGTGGCGCGGCCGGCGGCCGTGAACCAGGGGCCGGTCGCGAACCGCAGCTGATACGTCGCGGGGCCCAGCTCGGTCGGTCCGCCCGCGCGCCGCAGGGCGTCGGGCCAGCTGACACGCCCGTCGGTGTCGGTCGTGGCGTGGGCCAGCGCGGTGCCCGCGGCGTCGGCCAGGGTCACCTTGAGCCCGGCCGCCGGCACGCCGCGGGCGGCGTCGAGCACGTGGGTGGAGCAGGTGGTCACGAGAGGATCCCGTCGAGCCGGAGGAGCGCGATCTGGGTCAGCTGCTCGGCGACCTCGGCGGCCTCGGCGGCCGGCTCGTTGTCGAGCCGGCGCACGAGCTCGTCGAGGATCTCCTTGCGCGTGCGGCCCGCGGCGCGGATGAGGAAGACGCGGTCGAAGCGGGCCTCGTACGCCGCGTTCCCGGCCGCGACGGCCTCCTCGAGCCCGGGGTCGCGGGGGCCGGGGTCGACGATGGCGGCCTGCTCGCGGCGGCTGTGGGCGGCCTCGGCGCCCTCCCCGGCGGGGCGCTCGCCGATCCGGGGGTGGTGGGCGAGGGCGGCGTCGACGTCGGCGGTGCTCCACCGGGCCGCGTCGCGCTCGGCGCGGGCGAGCAGGGCGTCGCGGTCGTCGTACGGACGCGCGGCGACGAGCCCGTCGACCCACCAGCCGACGTCGGCGGCCGGGCGCAGCACCTCCCGCGCCGCGTCGGCCGGCAGGCCGTTGAAGTCCTCGATCCGCACGCCCCTGGCTCCCTTCCCGGCGGTCGGCGACCAACCTAGGGACGCCGTGTTTCACGGACCGGCGCGCGCGTTTCGCGGTGGTAACGAACGTTTCGTCAGACGCCGTCGCGGCTGCGGGCGAGGTCGGCGGCGAGCGCGAGGAGGTCACGGTCCCGGCCGGGGGCGGCGACGAGGCAGACCCCGCAGGGCAGTCCCTCGGCGGTGCGCAGCGGCACGTTGACCGCCGGGAGGCCGCCGATCCCGGCGATCGAGGTGAGCGCGAGCAGGGTGTCGCGCAGCTGCTGGTCGGCCGTGCCGGGGTACGGCGCGACCGTCGGCGTCGAGGGCAGCAGGAGCACCCGGTCACCGATGCGGTGTCGGATCTCGAGCCGGATGCCGGTCAGGGCGTCGGCGGCGGCCGTGACCTCGGCGGGGTCGAGGCGGGCGGCGGCCTCGAAGCGCTCCCGCACCGGCGTGCTCAGGGTCGAGAGCCGGGAGGCGACCCAGCCCGCGTGCTGGCGCCACGCCTCGGCGGACTGCACGAGCACGAACGTGCGCCGCCAGTCGGTCAGCTCGTGGGCGCCGAACGGCTCGCGGAAGACGGTGCCCCACGACCGGGTGACCGCCTCGACCGAGGCGCGCACGTCGGGCGCGGCCAGCGCCAGCAGGTCGGTGGCGAGCACGAGGTCGCTCACGGTCGGGGGCGGGGCCGGGGGGAGCAGCACGTCGCCGACGCGGGTGAGCAGGCCGGCGTCCCGGGTCATCCACCCGACGGTGTCGAAGGTCGGTGCCAGGGCGAGCAGCCCGTCGCGCGGCACCGCGTTGCGGGAGGTGCGGATGCCCCACAGCCCCTGCCACGAGGCGGGCACGCGGATGGAGCCACCGGTGTCGGTGCCGAGCCCGATGCTCACCTGGCCGAGGCTCGTGGCGGTGGCGGAGCCCGACGACGACCCGCCGGGGATCCGGTGCGGTGCGTGCGGGTTGGGCGGCGTGCCGTGGTGCTCGTTGGTGCCGAACAGGCTCCACGCGAACTCGTCGGTGCGCGCGATGCCGGTGACAACCGCGCCCGCGTCGAGCAGGCGCTGCACGGCTCGGGCGGTGCGGGGCGCGGGCGGGGCGGCGGCGAGGTACGCCGGGCTGCCCGCCCCCACCTTCTGGCCCGCGATGGCGTAGACGTCCTTGACGGCGACCGTCTCCCCGGCCAGCGGGCCCTCGCCGCGGCCGGTGACGAGCGGGTCGCCGACGACGCGCCAGATCCGGGTGTCGAGGGCGGGCGGGGTGGTCGCGACGTGGGCCGCGGTGACGACCCAGCCCTGCTCGCGGCGCTGCCACAGCTGGGTCTGCACACCGCGGCCGCCGCGGGCCAGCTCGGTGGTCGCCATGACGAGCGCGTTCGCGTCGTCAACCACCTGCACGCGGACGTCGACGACGGTACGGCGGGGCGCGCCGCCGCGGCCGCCGCGGAACGCGCTGATCTGCTCGTGCCCGACGAGGACGCCGGCGGCGTCGGCGCGCAGGGTGTCGGGACCGGGGGCGAAGAGCGCGTCGAGCGTCGCCAGGTCGTCGGCCATGAGCGCCCGCTCGTAGGCCCAGAAGGCCTCGACCAGACCGGGGGGCAGGTCGTCGGGGGCGTTCGCCGTACCGCTCATGCGCGGCATCATCGCGTGCGGGGGGCGGTCGGCGGCGGCAGGTGGGCGAAGTCGGCGGTGCGGATCCGCGCGTGAACGCCCTTGACGACGTCGACGACCTGGGAGATGTCGAAGTCGGTGGCGGCCGAGAGGTAGGCGTAGGCCATCGCCGGCTCCATCCCGTAGCGGGCGCCCAGCAGGGCGATGGCGGCGCGCACGCAGTTCTGGGTCGCGACGTCGAGGTCGGGGTCGAGGCCGGTGGGCACGAGGTGGTCGGAGGTGGCGGCGAGCGGGCCGGCCAGGTCGCCGAAGGCGGCCACCGCGTCCTCGTGCGCGACGACGTCGAGGCGGACGGTCGCGCGGAGGCTGGCCTCCATCGCCGTGAGCGCGACCTCGCCGTCGCCCTGCGCGAAGTGGGGGTCGCCGAGGTAGGCCAGCGCCCCGGCGACCTGCACCGGGAGGTAGAGCGTCGACCCGACGGTCAGCAGGTTGATGTCGAGGTTGCCCCCGTGGGCGCCGGGCGGCACCGAGTGGGGCCGGGCCTCGTCGGCGACGGCGACGCCCATGATCCCGAGGAAGGGCGCGAGCGGGAACCGGGCGCGCGGCGCCTGCGGGTCGCCGTACCCCGCGTGGGTGAGGGGAAGCTCCCCGTACGACGCCCGCTCCCCGCCGGCGCCCGTGTGCTCGGCCATGGCCGCGAAGGCGGAGAAGACGGGGAGGTCGTCGAGGGGGTACTCGCCGGGCAGCGTGCCGCGGCCGTGCCGGTTGGAGACGACGCCGTAGGGGACCCGCGGCAGGGTCTCGAGGACGGTGATGGCGAGCAGGTCCCCGGGGCGCGCGCCGGTGACCGCGATCGGCCCGGTGACCACGTGCGGGCCGTCGGTGCCGGGGTCGTGCGGGTGGTCGGAGGCGGCGAGGTCGACGGCGTCGGCAAGCACCCCGTCGGCCGCGACCCCGTGGCGGGCGAAGAAGGCACGCGGGTCGCGGCCCTGATCCTCCAGCACGCCCTCGTGGCTGAGGGTGTCGACGGTGACCTCGGTGCCGGGGTCGACCGTGAGCACCGGCCGGTCGCGCGCGCAGGGCAGGCGCCCCCACAGGAGGTTCTCGCGGGCCGACGGGAGGTAGGTCGCCGAGCGGATCGGCCCCACCCCGGCGTCGAGCGGCCGGTCGGGCACGGGGAGGAGGGTCACGCGCCGCACGCTAGGAAACCGATGTTTCGGGGGTGTTCCGGGCGTTGCAGCGCTGAGGTTTCCCCGCCTGGGCGCTGCCCGCCCGGACGGCGGCCGGGGGAGTGCGTGGATTCAGTCGGCGGGCGGGGCCGTGGCTGAATCTGCGCACGCGGACGCTGCGCGCTCGGGGTCCCTGCGGTGGAGGCCGCGGGCGGTCAGGAGGTCCGGTTCCTGCCGAGGTACCGGAGCAGCGCGAAGGCGAGCACTGCGTACACGACCACAGCGAGGGCCACCACAGGAAGGAACGACCAGTCCGGCAGGTCGAACAACCTCGGGAGCGTGGACGCGGCGAGGATGAACAGCACGTTGAACGCGGCAAAGACGTCGTTGCGGCGGTCGGGGTGGTGGTCAGTCGTCACGGTCCACTCCCGCCGCCACCCGACGGGACCTCTTCGACCGGAGGAAGACGATCTGGACGAGGACCGCAGCCGCTCCGGTCAACGGCATCACGATCGTGACCTTGAGCCACCAGTGAACGTCTGGCCCACTGAACAGCACCAATGCTGAGGAAGCCGGTGGTGAGGCCGAAGAAGAGTCCCCACTGCTCGTCGGTGGACATCGGCTCCCGCCGCGCGGGGCGTCTCCACCTCTCCCGACCGCGGACGGTGGCGACGGAGTAGCCGAACAGGCAGCCGACAGCCACGCACGACGTCTGACCCGCTGTGCGGTGGGTGGTGGAGACGTCGTCGACCAAGAAGCCCGCCACGAAAATGACGGCAGCGCCGGTCGCGACCACGACGGGCATGAGAAGCGCTGTCACGGCGTCCCGCGGGGGTCGTGCTCGAGCGGACGGCTGGGCGCGTCTGGGCCTGCGACGACCTGGTGCCGGCTCAGGCGCAGGACGGTCTTGTCGATGACGAACATGACAGCGCCACCCACGGGAAATAGGACGAGGACGCCGAACCAGTAAGGGAGGTCGAGACCGATCCAGACGGCCAGGACGACGGCTGCGATGGCGGCACCCGAGACGGCCGCGGCGACTCTGCCCCGGGCGCTGGTGGGCGCGCCCGCGACGGTGGTGATGCTGGCCCGCCCGCGAGGGGTGAGGAGGTGGTACGCGCAGAGCGTCACGGTGGCGAGCAGGAGCAGCCCCGCTGCGACTCGATCCAGCGTGGCATCGTCGCCGTCGAAGATGTAGAGCGACGTGCTCGTCGACACGCTGATCAGCAGGGCCGTGAGGCTCACGGCCGCTCGTCGCTCGTCACCGGTGAGTGCCACAACCGTCAACCTAGCGAAAGTGCGCCGCCCTGTACCCAGAGTGCTCGCGACAGCCGCCCGTGGCTGGTGGGCCTGGGCGCGCGGTCGTGTCTCCGCCAGGCTGGGCGGCTCCTCAGTCCAGGTCCACCACGACGGGCGCGTGGTCGGACGCACCCTTGCCGGCGCGCTCCTCGCGGTCGATGAAGGCCCCCGTCACGCGGTCGGCGAAGCTCGGCGAGCCGACGACGAAGTCGATGCGCAGGCCGCGGTTCCGCTCGTACCGCTGCCGGTAGTAGTCCCAGTACGTGTAGACGTCCGGCCCCGGCGTGTGCGGCCGCACGACGTCGACCCAGCCGTCGTCGAGGAACGCCTGGAAGGCGGCGCGCTCGCGCGGCGTCACGTGCGTCGACGTCGCGAACTGCTTCATGTCGAACACGTCCTCGTCCCGCGGCGCGATGTTCCAGTCGCCCACGAGCGCGGTGGGCGTGTCCGCCCAGGCGCCGGCAGCCTCGCGCAGGCGGGCGAGCCAGTCGAGCTTGTAGACGTAGTGCGGGTCGTCGACCTTGCGCCCGTTGGGCACGTAGAGCGACCACACGCGCACCCCGCCGCAGACCGCGCCGATCGCCCGCGCCTCCGGCTCGACGGGCTCGCCCCAGCCCGGCATGCCGGGGAACCCGACCTCGACCTCCTCGAGGCCGACGCGGCTGATGATCGCCACGCCGTTCCACTGGCTGGTGCCGGCCGCGGCCACCTCGTAGCCGCGCGCCTGCAAGCCCATCAGCGGCAGCTGGTCGACCCGCGCCTTCGTCTCCTGCAGTGCCAGCACGTCGACGTCGTGCCGCTCGAGGAAGGCCTCGACGCGGTCGATGCGGGAGCGGAGGGAGTTGACGTTCCAGGTCGCGATGCGCACCGCTCGAGGCTACGTGGCCCGTGCGGGGGCGACGCGGAACGGGGTCAGCAGGCCCGGCGTCGCGGCGTCGGCCAGGCGCAGCCCGACGCCGAGGTCGACGTCGCGCACGCGCATGGACTCCCCGCCGGCCGCGGTGGTCGCCACCAGGTCGGCCAGACCCGTACGACGCTGGAAGAACGACTGCTCGACCACCCAGCCGATGACGCCCTCGGCCTCGAGCACGGTGCGGGTGCGCGCGAACGCGCCGCTGCCGGCCACGAGGTGCCGCGGCCGCCCGTCGAGCGTCGTGAGGGCGTGGCCGAGGTTGCGGTACGACGACTCCGCCCCCGCGACGCCGAGCACCGCGAAGAACACGACCACCGGCACGGGCGCCCAGGCGGGCGTGCCGTCGACCAGGAGCGCGGCGAGGGCTGCCGTGCCGAAGATCAGCGTCGACCACTGCCAGCGCACGTGGGCGCGGCGGCGAGCACCCGGGCCGTGCGCGACGAGGGGGGTGGTGAGGGGAGCGGCGGCCGCCGCGTCGGGGCCCAGCACGTCGTGTCCGACGGCGACCGCCACGTCGAGGGGGCAGGAGGGCAGCACCTTGGTGGTGCCGTTCTCGACCCCGGTGGCGAGCGTCGACAGCTCCGCGCCGTCCGCGAACCGCATCAGGGCGGGCTCGACGAGCTCGACGCCGCGCACGCGCCGCTCCTCCACGGTGACGGAGCGCGTCGTGAGCAGGCCGGCGCGCAGGTGGAGCGAGGTGTCGCCGGGCCGGCGCCCACCCGGCTGGCGCACGAGGCGGAAGCCGGCCCACTGCACGACGTACCCCGTCAGCGAGATCACCAGCCACAGCACGAGCAGCACGACGGCGACCACGAGCAGCAGCAGCGGCAGGAACTGCCGGCCCAGCCAGTCCCACAGCGCCGAGGCGTGCTCGGTGTCGAAGACCGGCAGGTCGTCGAAGAACTGCGAGCCGGCACCGAACGCGCCGGCCACGATCGCGAGCCGCGCGAGGCTCAGCGGCGCGAAGCGCAGCCACGACCACCGCAGCGTCGCGAGCACCTGCTCCGCACCGGGACCCGGCACGCCGACGGGGGAGCCCGGCACGGCCTCCGGCGGGTCCGGCGACGCGTCCGCCGCCGCCTCGCCCCCACCGACGGCGGGGGTCGGGGCCGGCCCCGCGCCCCCTGCGGTCCGGGGCAGCAGCGCGACCTGCAGACGGTGGGCCTCCGGGGCGGTCACGACGTCCAGGGTGATGCGGCTGTCGTCGACGCCGGTGCCGATCTCGACCTTCGTCACGCCGAGCACGCGGTGCAGCAGCGACGCGGTCTGGTCGACGCTGCGCACCCGGTCGAGCGGCGCCGTCTGGTTGGTGCGGTTGAGCAGGCCGCGGCGGACCTCGAAGTGGGTGGCGGTCTGGCGGTAGTACGTCGTCAGCCACGGGATCGCGCCCAGCACGCACGCGGCCACGACGGCGATCGGCACGAAGAGCAGCGCCCACGGGCCCATCTGCGTGCCGATGCCGATGAAGCCGAGCAGCAGCGGGAAGGCGAACTGCCCCAGCACGCGCACCGGGCCGATGACGAGCATCCGCTTGTCGAGGCGCGTCCAGCCGTCGTCCGGGTCGACCGGCCGGTCGTACGGCGGGGGGTGCAGCTCGCTCACGTCGCGTCGTCCCGGGTGGCGGAGGTGATGGCCGTGAGGTCGGCGACGAGCTCGCGGGCCAGTTGCTCGTCGAGGCACTCGATGCTGATCGGGCCGGCCGCCGACGCGGTGGTGACGGTCAGCGACCGCAGGCGGAACATGCGTTGGATCGGCCCCTGCGAGGAGTCGACCGTCTGCACGCGCGACAGCGGGGCCACCCGCTCGTCGATGCTCAGCCAGCCGCTGCGGGTGTGGACGGCGTCGCCGGTGACCTCCCACCGGTGGATGCGGTAGCGCAGCGGCGGCATCACGACGACCTCGACGAGCAGGACCACGACGGACGCGACGAGGAGCAGCGTGAACCACCACGGCCGCTCGCCCCACAGCACCCAGGCCACCGCCAGGCCGATCACCGGGAGCGACGTCGCCAGCGCCGCGGTGAGCCGCCAGTAGCCGCGGGCGCGCGGCGACACCTGGTGCGCCGGGAGGCGCAGGGCGACGGGGGTCGGGTCCGCGGGCGGATCCTGCCGGGGCGGCGACGTCGGGGTGCTCACGGAGCGAGCCTCCCACGCCGCACCGACGGGGCGGCCGCAGATGTGAGCGGCGGGTGCGGCGCGCCGTACACTCGCGCCCCGTGGCTCTCACCATCGGCATCGTCGGTCTCCCCAACGCAGGCAAGTCGACGCTCTTCAACGCGCTGACGAAGAACGACGTGCTCGCGGCGAACTACCCGTTCGCCACGATCGAGCCCAACGTCGGCGTCGTGGGCGTGCCCGACGAGCGCCTCGCGGTGCTCGCGGAGATCTTCGGCTCCGCCAAGGTGCTGCCCGCGACCGTCGAGTTCGTCGACATCGCCGGCATCGTCCGCGGCGCGAGCGAGGGCGAGGGCCTGGGCAACAAGTTCCTCTCCCACATCCGCGAGTCGGCCGCCATCTGCCAGGTCACCCGCGTGTTCCGCGACGAGGACGTCACCCACGTCGACGGCGAGGTCAACCCCGCCAACGACATCTCGACCATCCAGACCGAGCTGATCCTGGCCGACCTGCAGACGGTCGAGAAGGCGATCCCGCGGCTGGAGAAGGAGGCGCGGGCCAAGAAGGAGCTCGCCGCGACCCTCGCCGCGGCCAAGGAGGCGCTCGGCCACCTCGAGGCCGGTACGCCGATCATCGCCACCTCGGTCGACCGCGAGCTCGTGCGCGAGCTGTCGCTGCTGACCGCCAAGCCGTTCATCTACGTCTTCAACTGCGACGCCGACGAGCTCGCCGACGAGGAGCTCAAGCAGAAGATGCGCGACCTCGTCGCGCCCAGCGAGGCGATCTTCCTCGACGCGAAGTTCGAGGCCGAGCTGGTCGAGCTCGGCGACGACGACGAGGCCCGCGAGATGCTCGCCGAGACGGGCGTCGACGAGCCCGGCCTCGACGTGCTCGCCCGCGTCGGCTTCGACACCCTCGGCCTGCAGACCTACCTGACCGCCGGCCCCAAGGAGACACGGGCCTGGACGATCAAGAAGGGCTCGACCGCCCCCGAGGCCGCCGGCGTCATCCACACCGACTTCCAGCGCGGCTTCATCAAGGCCGAGATCGTCTCGTTCGACGACCTCGTCGCCGCGGGCTCGATGCAGAAGGCCAAGGAGGCCGGCAAGGTCCGCATGGAGGGCAAGGACTACGTCATGGCCGACGGCGACGTGGTGGAGTTCCGCTTCAACGTGTGAGCCGCGCAGCGGCAGACGCCCTGCCACCCACGCCCGCCGTCGGTGACCATCGGCCGCCGACGACGAGCGTGGGTGTCAGTGCTTCGGGCGCGAGCGTCGGTTCTTCGCCGACGCCACCGCCTTCTTGATCTTGGCCTGGTTGTGCGGCTTGCGGGCCTCGTCGTACAGCTTCTTGCCGATCCCGATCACAGCGGCGCTCCTCAACAGCTTCATGGAGGTTCGGTACCCACCGCCCGCTGGCTCACCCGCCGTGGGAGCGTGGTCGGCGCGCCCGGTGGGTAACGGGTGCGGAGCGCGACGACCCCAGCAGGGCCACGACGAGCCAGCCGATCCGGAGGAGGAGCCGCATGCCGCCGCAGATCATCGCCGGCCGCTACCGCATCGAGCGGGAGATCGGACGCGGGGGGATGGGCAGCGTCTGGCTGTGCCACGACGAGGTCCTCGGCCGGGCGGTGGCCGCCAAGCAGGTCGGCAAGCTGCCGGGCGAGTCGACGCCCGACATGGCCCGCGCGATGCGGGAGGCGCGCTCGCTCGCGGCGCTCAACCACCGCAACGTCGTGTCGGTGTACGACGCCATCCAGGACGGCGACCACATCTGGATGGTCATGGAGTACGTCGCGGGCCGGACCCTCTCGCAGATCGTCGCCGAGGAGGGTCCGTTGTCGCCGGCGCGCGTCGCCCGGATCGGCGCGCAGGTCGCCGACGGTCTGGTGGCCGCCCACCACCGCGGCACGGTGCACCGCGACGTGAAGCCCGGCAACATCCTGGTCACCGAGGACGACGTCGCGAAGATCTCCGACTTCGGCATCGCCCGCACCTCCGGGGACGACCAGCTGACGCGCTCCGACATCGTCGTCGGGAGCCCGGCGTTCTTCTCGCCCGAGCTGGCCCGCGGTGAGGAGCCCAGCCGGGCCGCCGACGTCTGGGCGCTCGGGGCCACGCTGTACACGGCGGTGGAGGGCGCTCCGCCGTACCCCGAGCAGGGCAACGCCATCGCGCTGCTCGCCACGATCGCCACGCAGCGCCCGCCGCAGCCGCAGCGGGCGGGCGTCCTCGGCGACGTCCTCGCCCGGATGATGGACCCCGACCCGGTGTCCCGCTGGTCGATGGACGACGCCGCCCACGCCCTGCGCCGCGTGGCGGTGCGGCACGGCTCCGGGGAGGCGCTGCCGCGCTCGGGAGCGTTCCTGGGCCCGACCACGCCGGCGTCGCCGGCCGAACCGGTCGCCGAACCGGTCGCCGTACCCGTCGCCACGCAGGCGCGCCCGGCACCGCCCCCGCCCGTCGCACCGGACCCGCCCGACGACCGCGCCCATCGGAGGCGCTGGTCGCTCGTCGCCGCGCTCGCGCTCCTCGCCGTGCTGGGCGGCGTCGCGTTCCTCGTCTGGGGCCAGGGCGACGACGACCAGCAGAGCGCCGACGACCGCGCGAGCGCCACCCCCACCAGCGAGGCCCCGGCGAGCACGGCCACCGAGGACGAGCCGACGAGCCCGGAGCCGAGCGCCTCGACCTCCGAGCCCGCGCCCACGACGACCACCTCCGCGCCCGACGACGAGGCCGGCCGTGCCGCGTTCGTCGAGTCCTACTACGGGGCGCTGCCCGGCGACACCGCGACGGCGTGGGCGATGCTCGGCAGCGGCTTCCAGGCCGAGATCGGCAGCCTCGACAACTACGAGGGCTTCTGGGCGACGATCGATGCCGTGTCGGTCGACGACGTCCAGCCGGCGGGCGAGGACGCGGTCGACGTGTCCCTCACCTACACCACCGACGGGTCGTCGCAGAGCGAGGTCCGTCGGCTCTACCTGGAGCCCACGGACGGCGGCTACGTCATCGTCGACGACGAGGTCACCGGCTGACCGGCGGCCGCGTCGGGTACCTGCCCCGGTCCACGCCTACCCCCGGAGGCCCCCGTGTTCCTGTTCTTCAGCAACCGCCTCGGTTGCTTCGGCTCGATCCTGCTCTCGCTGGCGCTCACCGCGCTGCTCGTCCTGGTGCTGGTCGTCCTCTGACCCGTCCGACGTGACCCACCGGGCCGGTACGGCGCTCGCCGTACCGCTCAGCCGCCCGCCGCGTGCCACCACCGCGGGGGCGCGTCCACGAGGTACCACGCCACCCACGTGACGGGGAACAGCGCGCCGGCCGCCGCCGCGCGCACCCGTCCCGCACCGCGCCGCCGGCTGCCGCGCGCGGTGAGCACGGCGAGCGCGAGCGGCAGTGCCGCCACCGCCGCAGCCACCCAGACGAGCTCCATGCCGAGCAGTGTGGCCCAGGCGCGGCCGCCGCGCACCCCCCTGCTCGCCGGGCGCTGAGACCGCGGGCCCCGCGCGCGGCGCCCCCGTGCTACGTTCCGACCCGAGTCGATCGCATCCGAACGGATGCCAGGGAACACCGGTGGGAATCCGGGACTGGCGCGCAGCGGTGAGGGAGACGGCGACACCAGGTGCCACTGGGGCGGGAGCCCTGGGAAGGCGGTGTCGTCGGCCGATCCCGAGTCCGAAGACCTGTCGGCTCACGTGTTCGACAGCGGGCCCTCGCGCACAGGGCCCCGGACCCGAGAGGCACCTCGCCGTGGACCCGTCACCCCGTCCCGAACCCACCACCGGCCCCACCCCGTGAGCCACGGGAAGCGGACCCGGACCGCGCGCCCCCGCCGGCGCCTGCCGTTCTGGCCGCTCGTCCTCGTGCTGTCCGCGGCCGCGCTCGCGAGCATCGTCGTGTCGCTGGCCTTCGGGTCCGAGGCGATCCCCGTCGGCGAGGTCGTGTCGGCGGTGACCGACCGCCTCGCCGGGCGCGAGCCGGGCCGCTGGGACGTGATCGTGTGGGAGCTGCGCCTGCCGCGGGCGCTGCTGGCCTTCATCGTGGGCGCCGGCCTGGCCGTGGCCGGCGCCGGCATGCAGACCCTGGTGCGCAACCCGCTGGCCGACCCGTACCTGCTGGGCATCAGCTCGGGGGCGTCCGTCGGCGCGACGGCGGTCATCACCATGGGGGTGCTCGGCGCGCTCGGCATCTACGCCATCTCCGTCGGCGCCCTGCTGGGCGCCCTCGTGGCCGCGCTCCTCGTGTGGCTGGTGGCGACCGCGCAGGGCGGCCTGACGCCGCTGCGCCTCGTGCTCTCCGGGGTCGTCCTCTCCTCGGGGCTGTCGGCGATCGCCTCGTTCCTCGTCTTCCTCAGCGACGACCCGCGCGCCGCCAACTCCGTCATGTTCTGGATGCTCGGCAGCGTCGGCGGCGCGACCTGGGAGAAGCTCGTGATCCCCGCCGTCGTCGTCGCGGTGGCGACCGTGGCCATGGTCGCGATCCACCGGTGGATGGACGCCCTCGCGGCCGGTCCCGAGACCGCGTCGGCGCTCGGCGTCAGCGTGGGCGGGCTGCGCACCACCCTCTTCGTGGGCCTCGCGGTGCTCGTCGGCGTGCTGGTCGCGGTGAGCGGCGGCATCGGCTTCGTGGGCCTCATCGTGCCCCACGCCGCCCGGCTGGTCGTCGGCGCGCAGCACCGCGTCGTGCTGCCGGTCGCGGCGCTCGGCGGCGGTCTGTTCCTGCTCTGGGTCGACGTGGTGGCCCGCCTCGCGGTGCGGCCCCAGGAGATCCCCCTGGGGGTCGTGACCGGGGTCGTCGGCGCGCCGCTCTTCCTGCTGCTCATGGGCCGGGGCCGCTACGAGTTCGGCGGCGGCCGGTGAGCGCCGGGAGCCCGTCGCAGGCGCCCCCCGACCTGGCGCTGCGCCTGCGCGGCGTCACGGCCCGTCTCGGCGGGCGGGAGGTCCTGCGCGACGTGGACCTCGACGTACCCCGGGGAGGCCGGCTCGGGATCGTCGGCGTCAACGGGGCCGGCAAGACTACCCTGCTGCGCGTGCTGGCCGGCGTGCTGCACCCCGGGGCGGGCGACGTGCTCATCGCCGACGCCGCCGGCCGGCTCGAGGACAGCCACGACGTGTCGACCCGGGAGCGGGCCCGCCGCCTGGCCTACGTGCCCCAGGAGGAGGTGGTCGCGGCCGAGCTGCTGGTCGGCGAGATGGTGGCGCTGGGCCGCGTCCCGCGCGCCCGGCCCTGGTCCCGCGGGGGTACGGCGGAGCGCGAGGTCGTGCTCGCCTCGCTGGCCGCCGTCGGCCTGGCCGACCGCGTCGACGACCCCTGCGACCAGCTCTCCGGCGGCGAGCGCCGCCGCGCGGTGCTGGCCCGCGGCCTGGCCCAGCAGTGCCCGGTCATGCTGCTCGACGAGCCCACCAACCACCTCGACGTCTCCTGGCAGCTGCGCCTGCTCGAGGTGCTGGCCGAGCGCGCCGAGACGCTCGTCGCCACCATCCACGACCTCGACCTGGCCCTGCGCTTCTTCGACGTCGTCGCCGTCGTCGGGTGGCCCGACCCCGACCGGCGGGGTGCCGGGCCCGCCGGCCTCGTCGCCGTCGGCCGTCCCGAGGACGTGCTGAGCGCCCCCAACGTCGCGGCCCACTTCGGGGTCGGGTCGACCCAGGTCGCCCACCCCCACCTCGACCAGTCCCACCTCCTCATCCACGCCCGGAAGGACCTCTCGTGAGCAGCAGCGCCCCCGCCCGCCTCGTCGGCCTCGTCTCGCTCGCCCTCGGCGCCTCCCTGCTCGCCGGCTGCGGGGCGGACGACCCCGGCTCGGCCGCCGCGGGCGGCATCACCGTGGAGAACTGCGGCGAGGACCTGACCGTCGCCGAGCCCGTCACCGAGCTCTACGCCTACGACGGCGGCATCATCTCGATCGCCCTCGCCGCGGGCGCGCGCGAGGAGCTCGTCGCCGTCACCGGCATGGCGCGGGACCAGGACGTGCTCGAGCTCGCCTACCCCGACGACCGTGTCGACGAGCTCGAGGTCGTCGGCGACCAGTTCCCGACGCTGGAGAACGTCCTCGCCGTCGACCCGCAGCTGATGTTCGCCGGGTGGGGCTACGGGTTCAGCGAGGCCCGCAACCTCGTGCCCGACATGGTCGAGGAGCACGACATCGCGACCTACCTGCTGAGCGAGACCTGCCAGCAGGACGACGGCGGCCGCGGCACGATGGACGCCTGGACGGCCCTGACGACCGACCTGCGCAACATCGGCGAGCTCACCGGCCACGCCGGGACCGCCGAGCAGGTGGTCGCCGACATCGAGGCCCGTCGTACCGCGCTGCAGGAGGCGCCGCAGCCCGCCGAGGCGCCGACGGCGTTCCTCTTCGACTCCGGCACCGACGCGATCTTCACCTCGGGCTCGTACGGCGGGCCCCAGGCCATCTTCGACGCCGCCGGCGTCACCAACGCCACGGCCGACGTCGACGACACCTGGACCGAGGTCGGCTGGGAGACGCTCGCCGCCGCCGACCCCGACGTCATCTTCTTCGTCGACTACCCGGGCCAGTCCTTCGAGGACAAGGTCGAGGTGCTGCGCTCCAACCCGGCGTCGCGCGACCTGGCGGCGGTGCGCGAGGAGCGCTTCGTGAACCTGCCCTACGCGCTGTGGGTCTCGAGCCCGCTCAACATCGACGCCGCCGAGTGGGTACGGCGGGCGGTCGAGCACTACGGGTTCGCCCCGGAGTCGGGCATCGAGCCGACCCTCGACATCACCGCGCTCGACGAGCTGACCGGGAACGAGTGGATCGGCTGACGCCGAGGCCCTCCCGTTCGTGCGGGGTCGCGGTGGCGGAGGGCGAGCCGTCGCCGGCCTGCTGTCGCAGGTGCGCTCAGCGCGACCGCACCTGCCGCACGAGGTCGGCGGCGGCCTCGGGCCACGACGGGTGCTCGAAGGTGAAGCCCGCCTCGAGCAGCCGCCCGGGCACGACGCGGCGGCTCTTGAGGAGCAGCTCCGTGTCGCTGCGCAGCGCGAACGCCCCGAGCGCGGCCATCCACCGCGTGGCCGGCAGGCCGGGGCGGTGGCCCCACTCCCGGCGCAGGGCGCGCATCAGCTCTCGCTGGGGGAGCGGCTCCGGGGCGGCGACGTTGACCGGCCCGTCGATGTCGTCGCGCTCGAGGAGCAGCAGGACGGCGCGGACGAGGTCGTCCTCGTGGATCCACGAGACGTACTGCCCGCCGCCCGCCACCGGCCCACCCACGCCGAGGCGCGCCATCCACAGCAGGTAGTCGAGGATGCCGCCGCGGTCGGGGCTCATCACGAGGGCGGTGCGCAGCGCCACGCGGCGGGTGGCGGGCGTCGCCGCCTCCGCCTGCGCCGCCTCCCAGCTCCGCGCGATCCGCACGCTGTACTCCCAGTACAGGGGTACGTCGGGCTCCTCGCCGCCGATGACGCCGTGGGTCTCGTCGTGGGCGGGGCCGCGCGTGTCGGCGTAGATCGTCGCGGTGCTCATCTGCAGCCACACCCGGGGCGGCCGTTCCGCCTGCGCGATCGCGGCGCCGACGACCCGGGTCGAGGTGACCCGCGAGTCCATCATCTGCCGCAGGTTGCGGTCGGTGTAGCGGCAGTTGACGGAGCGGCCGGCGAGGTTGACGACGGCGTCGACCCCGTCGAGCTCCTCGGCCCACGGGCCGACGGTGCGCCCGTCCCACACCACGTGCCGCACGCCCGGCTCGAGGGCCTCCGGACGCCGGCTGAGCACGACGACGTCGTGCCCCTCCGCCGCCAGCGCCCGCCGCAGGATGCCTCCGACCTGCCCGGTCCCGCCGGGTATCACGATCCTCATGGGCTGACCGTAGCGCAGAACTGAACGCGTTCAAATAGGCGGCGGGCCTAGGACGCGACAGGATGCCCCGGTGACCGGACCAGAGCACCCGAGCGCTGTCGACATGGCGGGCCCACCAGCGCCGTGAGATCCCTCCTCGAACGGCTGCGCGGCTGTAGGTCGGGCTCGTTCCGGGAGCCCGCGGACTCCGGAGACGCCCGGGCCCTGAGCGCCGCCTGGGCGGCGGCGTGGCCGGGACACGCGCCCGACGCGTGGGAGGTCCGGGCGCTGCCAGGCGCCCACCACGTGCGGCTCGACGGACTGGCCGACGGCCGGCTGCCGCACGGTGACGCGGACGACGCCGACGTGGTGGACCTCTACCTCCGGCTCGTCCGGCGGCTGCGCAAGCTGCACGAGGACGAGCCCCTCGTGATCGTCGGGCACGAGTACGGGCGACGCAACATCATGGCTGGCCACTTCCGGAGGGCGTTCCCCGAGGCATGGCCCTGGCGGACCGACCGTCCGTACGGGGGCGTGCAGCGCGGCGGTGAGCCCATCACGTACTTCTGGGTCGTGGGTCCCGGGGTAGAGGCCGGTGAGCTGCGCCGTCTGCTGCGGGAGATCGTCCGCGACGAGGCGCTCACGGTCGTCCTGGCCCCGTCGTCCTTCACGTGGCTGTTCTACCCCTTCGGGCAGGCGGGCGACCTCGCCGTCGTCGACCGTTGGCGCTTCGACCTCGTGCTCGCCGAGTTCGAGGCGTGGGTGTGCCACCACGACGACGTCCCGGACGACGGGTTCCCGCCCGGCGCCTAGGGTGGCCGCCGTACCCCCAGCCGAGGAGGCAGCCATGGCCACCGTCGTCCTGTTCCACCACGCCCAGGGCCTGACGGACGGCGTCCTCGGGTTCGCCGAGCGCCTCCGCGAGGCCGGCCACGAGGTCCACACCCCCGACCTCTTCGACGGGCGCACGTTCGACACGGTCGTCGACGGGGTCAACCACGTCGCCGACATCGGCTTCCCGGCGATGCTGCAGCGCGGGGCGGCCGCGGTCGGCCACCTCCCGACCGAGCTCGTGTACGCCGGGTTCTCCCTCGGCGTGCTGCCCGCGCAGATGCTCGCGCAGGGTCGTACGGGCGCCCGAGGTGCGCTGCTCCTCGAGGCCTGCGTGCCGCCCAGCGAGTTCGGCGACCGCTGGCCCGACGAGGTCCCGGTGCAGGTGCACGGCATGACCGAGGACCCGTACTTCGCGGGCGAGGGCGACCTCGATGTCGCCCGGGCGCTCACCGCGCAGGTCGAGGGCGGCGAGCTGTTCCTCTACCCCGGGGACGCGCACCTGTTCGCCGACCCGACGCTGCCGTCGTACGACGAGGAGGCCGCCGGCCTGCTCATCGACCGCGTCCTGGCCTTCCTGGAGCGGGTGGACGCCCGGGCCTGAGCCAGGACGTCAGGAGCGCGGGCCCGTGCTGCCGCCGCGGTCGAGCTCGGCGGTCGTCATCGCGCGCAGCGCCCCGGTGTCGCCGTCGAGGACCGCGCCGTGGCGGGCGCCGGCGTCGTCGCGCCACACGATGTCGACCCGCGCGTCGATGGGGCGCAGCAGGAGCACCAGCTGGCCGTCGCCCTCCTGCAGGCTGCGGGCCCGCACGTCGGAACCCGGGTAGAGCGCGGTGCGGGGGTGGGGGAGGGCGACCACGTCGTGGACCGTGCCGTGCCCCGCCCAGCTGACGTGGTGGCTGCGGTGCTGCTCGTCGCCCTGCGCGGAGCTGCGGACGACGAGGTGGCCCGGTCGTCGGACCTCGCCGTGACGTTCGTGCGTCAGGTTCACGGGGTGCGCTCCTGGGGCAGGCGGATCGTGGCGGTGGTCCCGGCGCCGGGGGCGCTGTCGAGCTCGATGGTGCCGGCGTGCGCGGCGACGACGCGCTGCGCGACGGGCAGGCCGATGCCGAGGCCCTGGGTGGCGCTGCGGCGGGCCCGCTCGGTGCGGTAGAAGCGCGTGAACGCCTGGCGCGCCTCCGCCGGGGTCATGCCGTCACCCGTGTCGCGCACGGCCACCACGGCGTCGGGGCCGTTGGGCCCGTCCTCGCGGCGCACCGTGATGGTGACGCAGCCGCCGTCCGGGGAGTGCTTGACGGCGTTCGACACGAGCTGGTCCACGGCCTGCGCCAGGCGGGGCTGCGCCAGCACGCGCACCGGCGCGGGTGGTACGTCGAGGCGCAGCGTCGTGCTGCGCTCGGCCGCCAGCGCGCGGTGGCGGTCGTGCGCCTGGCGGGCCAGGTCGGCGAGGTCCGTCGGGCTGCGGTCGCCACCGACGTCGGCGAGGTCCTCGCGGGACGCCTCCAGCAGGTCGTTGATGCGTCCCATGAGGACGGCGGCGTTGCGGCGCGCGGAGTCGACCGAGCGCACCAGGCGCGGGTCACCCGGGCGGTGGCCGCCGTTCTCCAGCGCCTCGGCGAGCAGCTCGTTGTGGCCGATGATCGAGGTGAGCGGCGTCCGCAGCTCGTGGGAGACGGTCGAGAGGAACCGGTCGCGCACCTCCACCGCCTCGGTGAGCTCGGTGACGTCCCACGCAGCGACGACGGACCCGAGGTGCACCGGCGGCTCGTCGGCCCGCTCGTCGGCCGCCCCCGAGCCGGGACCCGTGCCCGTGCCGGGGAGGGGGCCGCGGTGCTGCCCGCCGCCGGAGGGGGCGCGGCCCTCCCACAGCTGGTGGCAGGAGGCCATCATGGCCCGCTGGTCGCCGGGCGGACCGACCCAGTAGAGCCGGCCGGGCTCGTCGTCGCCCCGTCGGGCCCGGGCGACGATCTGCTCGCGGGCCGGGACCGGGGTGACGCGGTCCTCGTAGAAGACGCGGTGGGGGGAGCCCGGGGGCGGACCGACGGGGACGGGCTGGCTCGCGTCGTACCCCGCGAGCGCCGCGAGGTGCCGCGCGTAGGGGTTGAGCAGCGCGGGGCGGCCGCGGTCGTCGAGGTAGCAGACGCCGGCGTCGATCACGCCCGTGACGCGCTCGGCGACGAGCAGGCGGTGCCGCGCCAGGTCGAGCTGCTCCCGCAGCGCCGCCCGGGAGGCGAGGAGGTCGTCCTGCTTGCGCTGCAGCAGCATCGCCAGCGAGCGGGCGGTCACGACCACCGCGATCGTCACCACGGGGAACAGCGAGGCCTGCACCCAGGCGAGGCCGGTGGACAGGCCGGTGCCGGGACCGACGAAGGTCCAGGCGCTCTGGGCGAACGCCCCCGCCAGCGCGAGGACGATGCCGCGCCCCCCGAACTCGAACGCCAGCCACGTCAGCGGCAGCACCGAGAGCAGGCCGATCGAGCGGAGGTCGCCCAGGTCGAGGCGCAGCACCACGGTCGCCAGCAGGGTGGCCGCGGGCACGACGATGCGCCAGGCGAGGCCCCAGCGCTCCCACGGCGCGGCGAGGGCGGCGACGGAGGCCGCGGCGACGAGGGCGAGGGAGAGGACGATGGGTGTGCTCGCCAGGAGGTGCGGGGCCGTCAGGGCCAGGGCGGTCGCCAGGTAGGCCGTCAGCAGCAGCGTGGGCAGCTGCCAGACGACGAACACGCGCACGCGTCCGCGCAGCGTCACATCACGTTCCGGTCCGAGCACCCGAGTGTCCTTCCATCTCCACGCACCGCGCGTGGGAGGGAACAGTCCACACCAGGAACGGGATGACGCCACCGTGCTTGTGGACAACCACCGCACAACTTGTGGCGGTGCAGAAGCGGTCTTCAGCAGGGCGCGGGAGGCGGCGCCGCAGCGCCGGGGTCCTCGCCAGACTAGGGCTTCGCGGCGCCCCTGTCCGACGATCCGGCGGGCCAGGCCGGCAGCAGCGGGACCAGCACGGCGAGCTGCTCGCGGGACACCCAGGACGGGTTGGAGCCGGCGGGCATCCGCAGCACCTCGAGGTCGCCCGCGCCGGCGGCCCGGACCTCCTCGGCCGGCACGCCGTCCGGCAGGAGCGGTACGTCGAGCCCGACCTCCGGGCGTCCGTCACCGTCGCGGGGGCGCACGGCGGCGGTCACGTTCCCCAGCCCCCAGATGCCGCGCGTCAGCAGCCGCCCGTCGCCGGACACCCAGAGGAGCACCCGGTCGCCCGGCGCCATCATCCGGCCGCGGTAGTTGTCGCTGACGCAGCGCCTCGTCACCACGAGCGGTACGCCGCCCCTCGCCGCCGCGACCAGGTCGGGGTTCGCGCGGGGGTCGGTCTTGACGAGCCACGCGCCGAGCGTCGCGGGGGTGATGCGGGCGGTGGCCACGCTTCGTTCCTACCAGGACCGGGCATGAAGACCGCTCGGAAGGGGAAGGAGAGCAGCCGTGAGCAACGGCAGGAACACCACCCTCGTGAGCTGGCTGTGGGCGCTCGTGCCCGCTGTCACGCTGGGCCTCGGCACCCCGGCGATCATGGCCCACGCGGCGGTCAAGAAGCGCAGCCGGGCGCAGGCGGTCGCCGTCGCGGTCTACCTGGCCGCGGTCGCGGCGCTGTTCGGCGTCGACCGTGATCGGGGCGGCCTCGATGCTGCCCTGTTCACGGCGGCGATGGTCGTGCTCCTGTTCGTGGGTCTGGCGCACGCCGTGGCGATCCGGGCGTGGGTCTTCGCGGACGACAGTCCTGCGGTGTCCCGCTCGCAGCCGTCGCCCGTGCTCGAGCAGCAGGCCGCGGCGGTCGCCGTGCACCGGGAGACGGTAGCGGCACGGGAGACGGCCCGGCACCTGATGGACGACCAGCCCGCGCTCGCGCACGAGCTGCGGATCGGACGCCCCGATCTCGTCGGCCGGACGTTCCCCGACGGTGGCCTCGTGGACGTGAACCGCGTCGACGCCCGCACCCTCGCGCAGCACGCCCACCTGCCCCTGCCGCTGGCGGAGCAGGTGGTGGCCGTGCGGGACGGCATCGGCGGGTACGGGTCGTTCGACGACCTCGTCGCGCTCTCCGGCGTCCCCCCGCACGAGCTCGACCCCGCCCGGGGCGTGCTGGTCTTCAGCCGCCGCCTCGGGTGACGCGGGCTCAGGCCAGCAGGTCGGGCTCCGTCTTGGCGCGGACCTCGGCCTCGTCGACGCCCGGCGCGAGCTCGACGAGGCGCAGGCCGTCGGGGGTGACGTCGATGACGGCGAGGTCGGTGATGATGCGCTGCACGACGCCGCGGCCGGTGTAGGGCAGCGAGCACTCCCGCACGATCTTGTAGGACCCGTCGCGCGCCACGTGCTCCATGAGCACGACGACCTTCGCGGCGCCGTGGACGAGGTCCATCGCGCCGCCCATGCCCTTGACCATCTTCCCGGGGATCATCCAGTTGGCGATGTCGCCCGCCTCGGACACCTGCATGGCGCCGAGGATGGCGGCGTCGACCTTGCCCCCGCGGATCATGCCGAAGCTGGTCGCGGAGTCGAAGTAGGACGCGCCCCGCCGCACCGTCACCGTCTCCTTGCCGGCGTTGATGAGATCGGGGTCGACGGCATCGTCGGTGGGGTAGGCGCCGACGCCGAGGATGCCGTTCTCGCTCTGCAGCACGAGCTCGACGTCGTCGGGCACGAAGTTGGGGACCCGGGTCGGCAGGCCGATGCCCAGGTTCACGTAGGAGCCGTCGTGCAGCTCTCGGGCCGCGCGGGCCGCCATCTCGTCGTGGGTCCAGCCCATGTCAGGCCTCCTCGCCGCTCGCGCGCACCGTGCGCTTCTCGATCCGCTTGTCCGCCGCCTGCTCGGGGGTCAGCGGCACCACCCGGTGCACGAAGACGCCCGGGAGGTGCACGTGGTCGGGGTCGAGGTCGCCGGGCTCGACGAGCTCCTCGACCTCGGCGATCGTCACCCGGCCGCACATGGCGGCCAGCGGGTTGAAGTTGCGGGCCGAGCGGCGGAACACGAGGTTGCCGTGGCGGTCGCCGCGGGCGGCCCGCACCAGGGCGAAGTCGGCGACGATCGCCTCCTCGAGCACGAACTCCTTCTCGCCGTCGGTCGTCTCGAAGACCTGGGTCTGCTTGGCGGGCGAGGCCTTCACGACGTTGCCGTCGGCGTCGTAGCGCCAGGGCAGGCCCCCGTCGGCCACCTGGGTGCCGACGCCGGTGGCGGTGAAGAACGCGGGGATGCCCGAGCCGCCCGCGCGCATCCGCTCCGCCAGGGTGCCCTGGGGCGTGAGCTCGACCTCGAGCTCGCCGGAGAGGTACTGCCGCGCGAACTCCTTGTTCTCCCCGACGTAGGAGGCCACCATCCGCCGCAGCCGGCCCGCTCCGAGCAGCAGGCCGAGGCCCGCGTCGTCCACGCCGGCGTTGTTGGAGAACGCCTCCAGCTGGTCCACGCCCGTGGCGAGCAGTGCCTCCAGCAGGACGGTCGGGATCCCGCAGAGGCCGAAGCCCCCGACGGCGATGCTCGACCCCGACCCGATGTCCGCGACCGCCTCAGCGGCCGAGGCGACGACCTTGTCCACCCGGCTCCTCCTGCCCTCGTCCTGCCCTCGTCCTGCTGCGTCCGTCCGGTGTCGCCCGAGCGACCCGTCCGCGAGTCCACCGCTGGGCCCGCACGGGGTCAAGCGACCGGTCGGGACTGCTCGCCGGGTGACCGCCTCTCGCTGGACGCGTCCACTGAGCGGACGCGTCGTACGATCCCGTCGTGAGCGAACCCCTGGGCATGGTCGGGCGCACCGCGGCCGTGCTGCGGGCGCTCGCCGAGCTCGACGCCGCGGGAGCCCGCACGGCCGACCTCGCCCGGGCCGTCGGGCTGCCGCGCCCGACGGTCCACCGGCTGCTGAGCGCGCTGCTCGAGGAGGGGTTCGTGGACCGCGCGGCCGGGAGCGGCCGCTGGCACCTCGGGCCGGAGCTGTTCGTGCTGGGCGCGGCGGCGGCACGTCGCTACGACGTCGCCCAGGTGGCCCACCCCGCGGTGCGGCGCCTCGCCGAGGTGACGGGGGAGAGCGCCTTCTTCTCGGCGCGCCGCGGCGACGACACCGTCTGCCTGCTGCGCGAGGACGGTGACTTCCCCATCCGCTCCCACGTGCTCGTCGAGGGTGCACGGTTCCCGCTCGGGGTCGTCTCGGCGGGGCTCGTCGTGCTCGCCCACCTGCCCGACCGCGAGGTGGAGGACTACCTCGCCCGCGTCGACCTCGCCCCCCGGTACGGCGCGCCCCACGCCCCCGAGGCGTTGCGGGCCCGCATCGCCACCACCCGGGCCGACGGCTACGCCACCAACCCCGGGCTCATCGTCGAGGGCAGCTGGGGGCTCGCCGCCGCGGTGTTCGACGGCGCGGGTCGCCCGGCGTGGGCGCTGACCCTCACGGGGATCGAGGCCCGGTTCGCCCCCGCCCGGCGCCGCGAGCTGGGCGCCCTGCTGCTGCGCGAGGCCCACGCGCTCGGGACCCGGCTGAGCGCCGGCCCCGCTCGCACGCCCGTCCCCGACGCCTGACGCGCCCCCGGCGTACCGCCCCGCGGGGACGCCCGGTGCGCCATCATGGGCGCGGCCGACCGGGAGGTGCCCGGCCGGGGGAGGGAGCCCACCCGTGCGCACGGACGTCGTCGTCGTCGGAGCCGGCCTGGCCGGACTGGTCGCCGCGGCGGAGGCCGCCGACGCGGGCCGCTGGGTCGTGCTGGTGGACCAGGAGCCCGAGCAGTCGCTGGGCGGCCAGGCGTTCTGGAGCCTCGGCGGGCTCTTCCTCGTCGACAGCCCGGAGCAGCGGCGCATGCGCGTGCGCGACTCCGTCGACCTCGCGCTGCAGGACTGGATGGGCTCCGCGCAGTTCGACCGTGAGGAGGACCGCTGGCCCCGGGCCTGGGCGGAGGCCTACGTCGACTTCGCCGCGGGCGAGAAGCGCTCGTGGCTGCGGGCGATGGGCCACCGCATCTTCCCGGTGGTGGGCTGGGCCGAGCGCGGCGACGGGCGGGCCGAGGGCCACGGCAACTCGGTGCCGCGCTTCCACATCACGTGGGGCACGGGCCCGGGCGTCGTCGCGCCGTTCGAGCGGCGGGTGCGTGAGCACGTGGCCACGGGCCGGCTCAAGCTCGCGTTCCGGCACCGCGTCGACGAGGTCGTCGTCGAGGGCGGTGCGGCGGTGGGCGTGCGCGGGCGCACCCTCGCCCCGGACGACGTCCGGCGCGGCGGCGCCTCCAACCGCGACGAGACCGGCGACTTCGAGATCCGCGCGCAGGCGGTCGTCGTCACCAGCGGCGGCATCGGCGGCGACCACGACCTCGTACGGCGCAACTGGCCGGCCCGCCTCGGCGAGCCGCCCGCGTCGATGGTCGCCGGTGTCCCGGCCCACGTCGACGGCCGGATGCTCGGCATCACGGAGGCGACGGGCGCCCGCGTCGTCAACCCCGACCGCATGTGGCACTACGTCGAGGGCATCCGCAACTGGGACCCGATCTGGGCGAACCACGGCATCCGCATCCTGCCCGGCCCCTCCTCGCTGTGGCTCGACGCGAACGGCGACCGGCTGCCCGCGCCGTACCACCCCGGGTTCGACACCCTGGGCACCCTGCGCCACCTGCGCTCCACCGGCCACGACCACTCGTGGTTCGTGCTGACGCAGAAGATCATCGAGAAGGAGTTCGCGCTCTCGGGATCCGAGCAGAACCCCGACCTCACCGGCAAGGACCTGCGGCTGCTGCTCAAGCGTGTCACGCCCGGCGCCCCGGGCCCGATCGAGGCGTTCAAGGAGCACGGCGAGGACTTCGTCGTGGCCGACGACCTCACGACCCTCGTCGCCGGCATGAACGAGCGCAACGGCACCGCCCGCATCGACGAGACCGCCCTGCGCCGCCTCGTCGAGCAGCGCGACCGCGAGATCGAGAACCCGTACACGAAGGACGCCCAGATCACCGCGCTGCGGGGGGCGCGGGGCTACCTGGGTGACAAGCTCGTCCGCGTCGCCTCCCCCCACCGCCTCCTCGACCCGGCGGCGGGTCCGCTCATCGCGGTCCGCCTGCACGTGCTGACGCGCAAGAGCCTCGGCGGGCTCGAGACCGACCTGCGCGCCCGCTGCCTCACCGCGTCGGGCGCCCCCCTGCCGGGCCTGTACGCCGCGGGCGAGGTGGCGGGCTTCGGCGGCGGCGGCATGCACGGCTACAACGCGCTCGAGGGCACGTTCCTGGGCGGCTGCCTCTTCTCGGGGCGTACGGCGGGGCGCGCCGCCGCCGCCGACGTGCGCTGAGGCGACGCCCCCGGGGAGCGGTCGCGACGACGTCGGGAAGGCGGACCGCCACGGTCCGCCACCGGCGCTAGCGTGCGGGCATGGACACCACGAAGGATGTGCTGCACGCTACCTGCGCTCGCACCGCGAGGCGGTGCTGTGGAAGCTCGAGGGACTGCCCGAGCGCGACCAGCGCTGGCCCGCGACCCCGTCGGGCACCAACCTGCTCGGTCTCGTCAAGCACCTGGCGTTCACCGAGGCGGGCTACTTCGGGCTCGTGTTCGGACGCCCGCCGCACTGGGCGCCCCAGTGGGTGCTCGACATCGCCACGGGGGCCGACGAGGAGCCCAACTCCGACATGTGGGCGCGCCCCGACGAGTCGCCCGAGGAACTGGTCGCCCTCTACCGCCGGATGGCGTCCCACTCCGACGACACCATCGCCGCGCTCCCGCTCGACGCCCCGGGTCGGGTGCCGTGGTGGGGCGAGCAGGGCGACACGACGCTGCACCACGTGCTCGTCCACATGATCGCGGAGACGGCGCGGCACGCCGGGCACGCCGACGTCGTCCGGGAGGGCATCGACGGGGCCCGCGGCCTGGCCGCCGGCAACGACAACCTGCCGGACGCCGACGAGGCGTGGTGGGACCGCTACGTCGACCGTCTCCGCGACGTGGCGCAGGCGGCCGACGGCTGAGCGCCGCCCGGCGCCGGCAGTTGGCCCCTCAGGCGCCGGGCGCCACGCGGTGCACCTTGTGCTGCGCCGCCTGGGCGCGGGGCCGGATGACGAGCTCGTCGATGTTGACGTGGCTCGGGCGCGTGACGACCCAGCCGATGGCGTCGGCGACGTCCTCGGCGACCAGCGGGTCGGGCACGCCGGCGTACACGCGGTCGGCGGCCTCCTGGTCGCCGCCGAAGCGCACGAGGGAGAACTCGGGCGTGTGCACCATGCCGGGCGCGACCTCCGTGATGCGGACGGGCTCGCCGACGAGCTCGAGGCGCAGGGTCTGCGTGACGACCTTCGTGCCGTGCTTGGCGGCGGTGTAGCCGGCGCCGCCCTCGTAGGCCACCCGGCCGGCGGTCGAGCCGACGTTGACGACGACGGCGTCGCCGCTGGCCCGCAGCGCGGGCAGCAGGGCCTGGGTCACCTGCAGCAGGCCGACGACGTTGACGTCGTACATCGCGCGCCACTGCTCCGCGTCCGCCCGCTCGACCGGGTCGGAGCCGAACGCCCCGCCGGCGTTGTTGACGAGCACGTGCACCACGTCGCCCGCGGCCCGGGCGAGGTCGGCGACCTGGGCGGCGACGGTGACGTCGCAGGCCACCGCGGTGCCGTCGATCTCGGCGGCGAGCGCCTCGACCCGCTCGGCGCGCCGGGCGGCGCACACGACGTGGAACCCGGCGGCGGCCAGGGTGCGGGCGGTCGCCGCACCGATGCCGCTGCTGGCTCCGGTGACGACGGCGGTACGGCGGGTGGCGGGGGCGCTGGGCGTGGACATGCGCCCAGTCTGACCGACCTTGGGGCCGGGGTGGACAATGGGCGGCGGTGCCCGGTCCCCGACGTGGGGCGGGCCGAGGCGAGGAGGTGCCGGGTGAAGCGGGTCGCGATGGTCAGCCTCCACACCTCGCCGCTCGACCAGCCCGGCACCGGCGACGCCGGCGGCATGAACGTCTACGTGCTCGAGCTCGCGCGCCGCATCGGCGCCCTCGGCGTGGACGTCGAGGTGATGACGCGGGCGACGTCGTCGCGCCAGCCCGCCGTCGTGGAGGTGGCCGAGCACGTCCGCGTCAGCCACCTCGTGGCCGGCCCCTACGAGGGCATGGACAAGGCCGACCTGCCCGCCCAGCTGTGCGCCTTCGCCCGCGAGGTGCTCCGGCAGGAGGCCGAGGCGCCCCGCGGCCACTTCGACGCCGTCCACACCCACTACTGGCTGTCCGGCCAGGTCGGGGCCCTGGCCCGCGACCGGTGGGACGTGCCGCTCGTGCACTCCATGCACACGATGGCGAAGGTCAAGAACGCCGCGCTCGCGGCCGGCGACCGCCCCGAGCCGGCCGTGCGCGTCATCGGGGAGGAGCAGGTCGTCGACGCGGCCGACCTCCTCGTGGCCAACACCGTCCGCGAGGCCGACGAGCTGGTGAGCCTGTACGGCGCGGCGCCCGAGCGCGTGCAGGTCATCCACCCCGGTGTCGACCTCGGACGCTTCCGTCCGCAGCACCGCGCGAGCGTCCGCGCCGCGCTCGGGCTGCCGCGCGACGCCCGCGTCGTGCTCTTCGCCGGCCGCATCCAGCCCCTCAAGGCGCCCGACGTGCTGGTGCGCGCCGTGGCCCGCCTGCTCGCCGACGACCCGGCCCTGCGCCCCGGTCTCGTCGTCCCCATCGTCGGCGGTCCGTCGGGCTCGGGGCTGGCCCGCCCGGAGGCCCTGGCGCAGCTGGTCGGCGAGCTCGGGCTCGACGACGTCGTCCGGTTCGTGCCGCCGGTCGGCCAGGCCGAGCTCGCGTGGTGGTACGCCGCCGCCGATCTCGTGGCCGTGCCGTCGTACAACGAGTCGTTCGGCCTCGTCGCGCTCGAGGCCCAGGCGACCGGTACGCCGGTGGTCGCCGCCGGCGTCGGAGGCCTGACGACGGCCGTGCGCCACGGCGAGAGCGGCTGGTTGGTCGACACCCACGAGCCGGGCGACTGGGCCGCGGTGCTGCGCCGCCTCCTGCGCGACGACGCCGCGCGCCTCGCGCTGTCGGCGGGAGCGCTGGAGCACGCCCGCGGGTTCGCCTGGGAGCGGGCCGCGGAGGCCACGCTGGCGGCGTACGAGCACGCGCGTCGCACGATGCGCGTGACGGCAGGACGGTGACCCGGTGAGCGAGCTGGACGAGCAGCAGCCCGAGCCCGACGTCGACGAGGGGGCCCGCGCGCTGGTGCGCGCCTACCTCGAGGCGGGCGGCATCGAGCACGACGAGCAGGTCCCCGGCGTCTTCTCCCTCTCGCTGCCCGGCGAGCGCAAGCTGACGATCCCGGTGCGCCTCGACGTGGGCCGGCACGCGCTGGGGGTGCACGCGTTCGTGTGCCGCAACCCCGACGAGAACCACGAAGGCGTCTACCGCTGGCTGCTGCAGCGCAACCTGCGGATGTACGCCGTCGCCTTCGCCGTCGACCGCACCGGCGACATCTACCTCGACGCGCGCCTGCCGCTGGAGGGGCTCGGCGAGGAGGGGCTCGACCGCCTGCTCGGCTCGGTGCTGACCTACGCCGACGAGTCGTTCAACACGATCCTCGAGCTGGGGTTCGCCACCTCCATCCGCCGCGAGTGGGAGTGGCGCATCGAGCGCGGGGAGTCGACCCGCAACCTCGACGCGTTCCGGGGCTGGCTCGAGCAGGGCCCCGACACCGACGCCGGCGCGCGGCGCGGCTAGGACCCTGCAGCGGCCGGCCGCGGCCGGCGCCGGGTCAGCAGCACGCCGCCGATGCACAGCGCGCCGCCGAGGAACGCCAGCGGCGGGGGCACCTCGTCGAGCGCCACCCATGCGATGCCCGCGGCGAGGAACGGCACGAGGAACGTCGTCAGCGCCATCGTCGAGGCGTTGGTGCGCGACAGCGCGTAGGCCCAGGTGCTGAACGCCAGCGCCGTCGGGAACAGCCCGAGGTAGACGATCCACACCACGGTGTCGACCGACGAGTCGCCCAGCATCGTCACGAGGTCGCCGGCCCAGGGCAGGCACACGGCCGCGCCGATCGCGCAGGCCAGGAAGGTCACCTCCAGGGCGCCCGCGTGGGCCAGCACGGGCTTCTGGCTCAGCACCCCCACGGCGTAGGTCAGCGCGGCGACGAGGGCGAGCAGCACGCCGCCCAGGTCACCCGTGCCGTGGCCCGAGGAGGCCTGCGCGATGACCACGACGCCCGCGAAGCCCACGACCATGCCGACGACGAGCCACCGGTGGAGCACCTCGCCGAGGAACACGGTGGCCAGCAGCGCGACGAGGATCGGGCCGACCTGCACCACCAGGGCGGCGGTGCCGGCGTCGATGCGCCGCTCCGCGGCGTTGAGCGCCACGTTGTAGACCCCGAACCAGGCGACGCCGCAGAGCAGCAGGACGGGGAGGTGCCGGCGTACCGGCCAGCGCAGCGAGGAGCGGCGGCGCAGCAGCAGGAGCGCCCCCAGCACCAGGGCGGCGACGAGCAGCCGGCCGAGCGACAGGGCGCCCGGCGAGACGGACTCGCCGAGGTGGCGGATCGCCACGAAGGCCGAGGCCCACAGCACCAGCGTCACGGCGCCGGCGGCCACCGGCAGCCAGGGCCGCTCCGTCGGGCGGGGCGTGACGTCGTCGGGCGCGGGGGCCGGGGCGGGGGCCGCGGCGGGCGGGGGAGTGCTGCTCACCCCCGCACGCTAGGGCACCCCGCCGACCCGGCGACACTGGGTTTCCTGCCGGGCCGCGACGATCCCCCGCCAACCCTCAGAGGTCGAGCTTGTAGCCCAGGCCGCGCACGGTGACGAGGTACTTCGGCTCGCTCGGGTCCGGTTCGAGCTTGGCGCGCAGGCGCTTCACGTGCACGTCGAGCGTCTTGGTGTCGCCGACGTAGTCGGAGCCCCACACGCGGTCGATGAGCTGGCCGCGGGTCAGCACCCGGCCCGGGTTGCGCAGGAACATCTCGAGCAGCTCGAACTCCTTGAGCGGCAGCCGCTGCTCGTTGCCGTCGACCGTGACGACGTGACGCTCCACGTCCATCCGCACCGGCCCGGCCTCCAGCGTGGAGGGCGACAGGTCCGGCTCGGCGCCGCGCCGCAGCACGGCGCGGATGCGGGCCACCAGCTCGCGGGGCGAGTAGGGCTTGGTGACGTAGTCGTCGGCGCCCAGCTCGAGGCCGACCACCTTGTCGACCTCGTCGTCCTTCGCGCTGACCATGATGACCGGCACGCTCGAGGTCTGCCGGATCTGGCGGCACACCTCGGTCCCGGGGATGCCGGGGAGCATGAGGTCGAGCAGGACGATGTCGGCGCCGTTGCGGTCGAACTCGGTCAGGGCCGTGTTGCCGTCGGCGGCGATGGCCACCTCGAAGCCTTCCTTGCGGAGCATGTAGGCGAGCGCGTCGCTGTAGCTCTCTTCGTCCTCGACGACGAGTACCCGCGTCACGGGCGTTCCTCCTGGTGGGTGGGGCGGAGCTCGGAGCTGGACACGAGGTCCCGGGGGTCCTCGGGCACGACGAGGTCGTCGTGGTGGGGGGAGTGGTCCAGGCTGCGGGGCAGCCGGAGCCGGAAGGTCGAACCCTGGCCCTCGACGGACCAGACGCGCACATCGCCGCCGTGCGTGGCGGCGATGTGCTTGACGATGGACAGGCCGAGGCCGGTGCCGCCCGTCGAGCGGTGGCGCGCCGGGTCGACGCGGTAGAAGCGCTCGAAGATGCGGTCGATGTCGCTGGCCGGGATGCCGATGCCCTGGTCGGAGACCGCGATCTCGACGTCGTCGTCGCACGCCTTCGCGGTGATCGCCACCGTCGAGCCGGCGGGGCTGTAGGTCACCGCGTTCGCGACGAGGTTGCCGACCGCGATGAGGATCTGCTCGCGGTCGCCGAGCACCACGAGGTCGGGCTCGGCCGAGAAGGCCACCGTGACGTCGCGCGTCTGCGCGTCGATCGTGTTCGTGTCGACGGCGGCCTCGACGACCTGGGCGACGTCGACCGGCGCGGCGTGCTCCAGCGGGTCGTCGCCCTGCAGGCGGGAGAGCTCGATGATCTGCTGGACGAGCACGGAGAGCCGCTCGCTCTCCTTGATCATCCGCAGCGCGAAGCGCTCGACCGCCTCGGGGTCCTCCGACGCCTCGACGGCTGCGTCGGCCAGCAGGCGGATGGCGCCGACGGGGGTCTTGAGCTCGTGGCTGACGTTCGCGACGAAGTCGCGGCGCACCGCCTCCACGCGGTGCTCGCGGGTGCGGTCCTCGACCAGGCCGAGCACGAGGCGCGAGCCGAGCGGCGCCACCCGGGCCACGATCGTGCGCGTCGGGTAGCCCGGGCGCGCCATCGTGATCTCCTGCTCGCGGATCTGCCCGTCGCGGCGCACGTCGCGCACCATCTCGGCCAGGCGCGGGTCCACGACCTCGCGGCCACGCACGATGCCCAGCGCGTACGTCGGGGCGGAGGCCTTGAGCACGACGTCGTCGTCGTCGACCACCAGGCCGCTGCTGCGCAGCACGGACAGGACGTCGGCGACGCCGGCGGGCAGGGCGGGCTCGGCGGCGGGCGGGGCGGAGCGCTGCAACCGGTCGCTGATGTGCCAGGCCATCACGGCCGACCCGGCCACGAGGGCGCCCAGGAGGGCAGCCACGAGTGCCTGGGTCGACGGGTCCACGCGGCGATCGTACGCATCCTCCACCCGTGCCCCCTCCGCCGTGGACCCCTGCGAGGGGATGTTCACCGCCCGTTCACGCATCGATCGCCGCAGCGGTCGGCGGCCCCGCGGGGCACGTCGTACCGTCGGGGCATGCGCGTCATCTTCCACGAGAAGCTCGACTCCCTCTTCGACGACCTGGCCACGATGGCCGGCCTGATCCGTCACGCGGTCGCCGACGCCACGGAGGCGCTGCTCTCGGGCGACGCCGAGATCGCCGAGCGCGTCATCTCCGCCGACAAGGAGATCGACGACCTCCGCGAGCGCACCGAGGAGAACGCGTTCGCGCTGCTCTCCCTCGAGGCCCCGGTCGCGGGCGACCTGCGCGTCGTCGTCGCCGCGCTGCGGATGGTCACCGAGCTGGAGCGCATGGGCGACCTCTCGGTGCACGTCGCGAAGATCGCCCGCCTGCGCGTGCCGGAGCTCGCGGTCCCGGAGCCGGTGCGGCCCACGCTCGAGCGCATGGCGAAGGTCGCCGAGACCATGACGGCGCGCGTCGAGACGATCATCGCGAACCGGGACGCCGAGTCGGCCGCCGACCTGCGCCTCATCGACGACGAGATGGACCAGCTGCGGCGCGCGACCTTCACGGCGATGCTCGGCGACGACTGGCCGCACGGCGTCGAGGCCGCCGTCGACCTGGCCCTGCTGGGCCGCTACTACGAGCGGATCGCCGACCACGCCGTCTCCGTCGCGAACCGCGTCGTCTTCGTCGTCACGGGCGAGAACCCGTCGGCGCACCAGGTCGCCCGCTGACCCACCGACGACGAAGGGCCCGGAGTGATCTCCGGGCCCTTCGTGCGTGGGGTGGCCGTCGTGACGGCGTCACGGGGGGTACGGCGGGACTCAGCGCCCCTGGTTGGCGACGGCCGCCGCGGCCGCGGCGGCGGCCTCGGGGTCGAGGTACTCCCCGCCGCGCACCGTCGGCGTCATCGACGCGTCGAGGCGGTAGACCAGCGGCATGCCCGTCGGGATGTTGAGCCCGGCGATCTCGTCGTCACCGATCTGGTCCAGGTGCTTGACGAGGGCGCGCAGGCTGTTGCCGTGCGCGGCGACGAGCACCGTGCGGTCGGCCTGCAGGTCCGGGACGATCTCCGACTCCCAGTACGGCAGGAACCGCTCGATGACGTCCTTCAGGCACTCGGTGCGGGGCAGCTCGTCACCGAGGTCGGCGTAGCGGGGGTCGCCGGCCTGCGAGAACTCGTCGTCGTCGGCCAGGGGCGGGGGCGGCACGTCGAACGAGCGGCGCCAGAGCATGAACTGCTCCTCGCCGAACTCCTCGAGCGTCTGCTTCTTGTCCTTGCCCTGGAGGGCGCCGTAGTGGCGCTCGTTGAGGCGCCACGAGCGCTTCACGGGGATCCAGTGGCGGTCGGCGGCGTCGAGCGCGAGCGCGGCCGTGTTGATGGCGCGGCGCTGCAGCGAGGTGTGCACGACGTCGGGGAGCAGGCCCGCCTCGCGGATGAGCTCGCCGCCCCGGACGGCCTCGGCGCGACCCTGCTCGGTCAGCGCCACGTCCACCCAGCCGGTGAAGAGGTTCTTGGCGTTCCACTCGCTCTGGCCGTGGCGCAGGAGCACGAGGGTGTGCGTCATGGCGCTCAGCCCTCCGAGCCGTCGTCGGTCGCGGACGTGGTGGGCTCGCCCGAGGTCGTCGGGGCGACCGTCGCGGCCTCCCCGGCGACGCCGTCGGCCGAGCGGTCGAGACCGGCCCAGGGGTTCTCCGCGCCGTCGTGCGCCTCCTCGTGCTCCTCCCCGTCGCCGCTCTCGTGCCCGTCGCGGCGGGGCTCGGTGGTGAGCTCGTCGTCGTCGGGGACGACGGGCACCCACATGGTGCGGGCGTCCTCGCCCTCGCCGACCTCGAACGGGATGGAGGCACCGGCGTCGACGTCGTCGCCGGACACGGTGATGGGCTCCATGGTCTCGTCGGCGAGGTTGACCGCCTCGTTGCCCGAGAGCTCGAACGGCTCGTAGCCGACCAGCTCGACGCCCTCGGTGGCCTCGATCTGCGGGGTCGTCATGGTGTCGCGCGAGGTGTTGAGGAAGGTGGCGACCAGGGTGCCCCGGCCGTCCTCCGCGGACACGATCACCATGCCGTTGACCTGCACGAGCGCGTCGAGGGAGGACACGCGGTAGTTCGCCCCGTGGTTCGGCACGTAGGGCCGGTCCGTCTCGACGTCGAAGCCGGTCAGCTTCGAGCAGCCGGTCAGCGCGGGGGCCGCCAGCAGGGCCCCGGCCAGCACGGCGCCGGCGGTGCGGCGCCTGCGGGCGCGGGAGGCGGCGGAGGTGCGTGCGGGGGTGCGCGACATCGTGTCTACCTTCGACGGTCGGTGGGCGGGACCTGCGCCGCGCCGGGGCGTGGCGGACGACAGCCTAGCGTCCGGCCCGGGGCCGGGGACGCGTGCCCTCAGGCGGTCAGCCCGACGGTGGCCCCGGCGACGAGGAGCCCGACCACGACCAGGCCGGTCGCCACCCCGGAGAGCAGCAGCAGCCGCGAGGCGCCCGTCCGCAGGGCGACCCGGAGGGGGAGGTGGCGGCGGCCGTCGCGGTTGTCCTGCACCAGCCCGGGCAGGGCCCGCAGGAAGTGCACGCACACGCCGAGGAGCGCCGCCAGCGCGACGACGACGAGGTGCGGCGGCTCGCCCTCGTGGCGCCCGCCGAACCCGCCGTACGAGAGGAAGACCGGGTAGAGGCCGAAGGAGACGGCCCACGGCAGCCACGACAGCACGCTGCCCCGCAGCACGAGGTTGCCCAGCAGGGCGACCACGAGGCTGCCGACGTACGCAGCGGCGGCCACCAGACCGTTCGCCACGGACAGGGGCACGAGGGCCAGCACCGCCGCCGCGACGGCGAACCACACGGTCCCCGCGTCGAGGCGCCCGTCGGCCACCGGCTTGCCGGCCCGTCCCGCGTCGCGGTCCGCCTCGGCGTCCACGACGTCGTTGTGCCACCCCAGCACGGCCTGGCCGATCGCCACCGTCAGCCCGACGAGCGCGACCTCCTCCACGGGACGCCCGGCGACGAACGCGGCCAGGGCCACGGCGGCGGCGGTGAGCACCAGCTGGCGGGGGTGGGCGGCGACGACGAGGGCCAGGGCGTTGCGGACGGCGCCGGGCACGGGGATGCGTCGGCGGGCGCGCGCGGGAGCGGCGTCCGAGGGGCTCGTCGAGGTCGGCGAGGGGGACGAGGACGGCGACGCCGCGGACGTCGTCGTCCCGCTGCTCGTGGTCGGGGCGGCCATGGAGGGGAGTATCGGTCACGACGGGCCGCCCGGGGAGGTCTTGCGCGCAGATCGCGTCCACCGCGGGCGTGCGCACCACAGCGGATCCTGTCTTGTCAACCCCTTGCGAGGCGCTGACCTGCACAAACGTCCCTGAGAGGGAGATGAGAGCCGTGTTAGACTCGACCCCCTAGGAAGGGGAACCTGACATATGACTTTCACCGTCGGCGAAACGGTCGTCTATCCCAATCACGGGGCCGCAGTCATCGAGGACATCGAGATGCGGAAGATCAAGGGAGAGGACCGGCAGTACCTGGTGCTGCGGATCGTGGCCCAGCAGGACCTGGTGGTGAGGGTGCCGGCGTGCAACCTCGACCTCGTCGGAGTGCGCGACGTCGTGGACAAGGCCGGCCTGGACCGGGTGTTCGACATCCTCCGCGCCGAGCAGGTGGAGGAGCCGACCAACTGGTCGCGCCGCTACAAGGCCAACCTGGAGAAGCTGCACAGCGGCGACGTGAACAAGGTGGCCGAGGTCGTCCGCGACCTGTGGCGCCGTGAGCGCGACCGCGGTCTGTCGGCCGGCGAGAAGCGCATGCTGGCGAAGGCGCGCCAGATCCTCGTGTCCGAGCTCGCGCTCGCGGAGAGCACGAACGAGGACAAGGCCGAGTCGATCCTGGACGACGTGCTCGCCTCCTGAGCACCACCACTGCACCACCACTTCCGTCGAGGGCCCCCGGGGTGATGACCCCGGGGGCCCTCGTCGTCCCGGTGCCCGGGTCGTCCCGCCTGAACGACCCCCGTGCCGGGTAACGGCACGGGAGGAGGTCGCATGACGCACGACACGCCCACGTTCCCGGGGACCCACCCCGGCGCCCGCCCGCAGCCCCGTCCGGAGGTACGGCGGGAGCCCCGCCCCGACCCGGCCCGGGGACGCCGGGTGCTCCGTGCCCCCCACCGCCCGCCCGCGTCCTCCGTCCCGCCCGCGACGTGCCTCTACACGCCCTCGGCGGACCCCTCCGGGATGGGTCAGCACATGCTCGACCTCGCCGCCTGCCTCTTGGAGCGGGGCACCGACGTCACCCTCATGGCGTGGCCCACCGACCCGGGCCGGCGCCTCCTCGAGCGCGCGGCGGCCGCGGGCGCCGTACCCGTCGCCCTGCCCCACCCCCGCGACCCGGGCTTCGCCGCCGCGATCGCCACCCACCTGCGCCGGCGCCACGTCGCCGTGTTCCACGCCCACGTCGGGACGGGCCGGGAGAACTTCGACGGCGCCCGCGCGGCCCGGGCGGCCGGCGTGCCGGCCGTGGTGCAGACCCTGCACCTGCCGTGGATGCTCTCGGAGCGACGCAAGCGCGACCCGTTCTTCGCCGCGATCGCGGACGTCGACCACCTCGTGACCGTGTCCGAGGCGCAGCGGGCGACGTACCTGCGGATCGGTGTGCCGCCCGGGATGCTGAGCACCGTGCCCAACGGCGTGCGGCCCCGGGGCGGGCCGCCGCCCGCCGCGCCCTCGGGCTCGACGCGCACCAGCCGGTCGTGATGGCGGTGGGGCGGCTGACCGTGATGAAGGGGCAGCGCTACCTCGTCGACGCCCTGCCCCACCTCCTCGCGCAGTGGCCCGACCTGGCCGTCGTCGTGGTCGGCTCCGGCCACCTCGAGGCGGCCCTGCGCACCCAGGCCGAGACGCTCGGCGTCGCGCACGCCCTGCATCTCGTCGGCCACCGGTCCGACGCCCGCGACCTGCTCGACGCCGCGGACGTCTTCGCGTTGCCCTCGCTGCACGAGGGGATGCCGCTGGCCGCCATGGAGGCGATGGACGCCGGTCTCCCCGTGGTCGGCACCTCGGTGGTCGGCACCGCCGAGATCGTCGAGCCGGGTCGCACCGGCGAGCTCGTGCGCCCCCGCGACGCCGTGGCCCTCGCCGGGGCGATCGCCGGTCTGCTGCGCGACCCCGCCCGCCGGGCCGCGCAGGGTGCGGAGGGACGGCGCCGCTTCGCGGAGCGCTTCACCGCCGACGAGATGACGGCCCGCACGACGGAGGTCTACCGCTCGGTGCTGCGCGCCGTCGGCGCCGACGTCGCGGGCTAGGTTGGCGAGCGTGACCCAGGACAGCGAGCAGCCGGCGTACCCCGAGGTGGAGGGGCCCGTCTGGGGTGCCGTCGTGGAGGAGGGGCGCGGCGCGCTGCCGTTCGCGCTCGTCCACGGCGAGTCGCTCGTCGCGTGCGCCTCGTGGGCCCTCGGCGCGGCGGAGGTCGAGGCCGTCGCCCTCGGCACGCCGTGGGCCGTCGTGCAGGAGGCCGAGGTGCCGTTCGTGCTCCACGACGCGCTGTGCCCGCTCCTCGACGCCGGGGTGATCCTGGAGTGCGTGCGCCGGGCCGTCGCCGAGGACGTGGTCGTCGTCGGGGTGCGCCCGGTGACCGACACCGTGAAGCTGGAGCGCGGCGGCGTGCTCGGCGGCACCGTCGACCGCGACCACCTCGCCGCGGTGGCCTCGCCCGTCGTGCTGCCTGCCGGCGTCGTGGCCGACCTGGAGCGCCTGCCGTCGACCGACTTCGCGGCGCTGACGACCGTGCTGCAGGCGCGCTACCCCGTCGTGCTGGTCGAGGTGCCCGCCAGCGGGGCCCGCGTGTCGTCGGTCGCCGACCTCGCCGTGCTCGAGGCGCTCACGGCCGGATGAGGTGCTCGGCGACGCGCACGTCGCCGGGCCAGGTCACCTTGAGGTTGGTGGCGTCCGAGGGGACCGCCACGACCTCCACGTCCGGCCCACCGTGACCGGGTCGCCCCGCCCAGGCCGCGACGCACGAGGCCGTGTCGGTGCCGGTGAAGCCCGTCTCCTCCGCCCAGCGGTGCGCCGCGAGCAGCACGTCGGCGCGGAACGCCTGCGGGGTCTGCACCGCCACGGTCCGGGATCCGCGCCCCGCGCCCGGCACCGGGCCGCCGTCGCGGCGCACGAGGCCCGTGACGGGGTACGCCGGGACCGCGCCGCCGTGCTCCCGGGCCGCGGCGAGCACGGCGTCGTACAGAACCGGGGCGGCGAGCGGACGGGCCGCGTCGTGCAGCGCGACGACGTCGATGCTCCCGTCGTCCACCTCCGCCTCGAGCGCCCGCAGGGCGGCGCGCTCGGAGGCGTGCCGCGTCGCCCCGCCCACCGTCACCCGCACCTCGCGGTCGGCGTGGTCCGGGTGCTCGAGGAGCACGGGCGCCACGGCGTCGGCGACCTCCGCCTCGTCGCCGGGGCGCACCACGACCACGAGGTGGTCGACCTCGCCGACGGCCAGGGCGGAGCGCAGCGCGTGCACCAGCACCGGCGCACCGGCGACGGGCAGCAGCACCTTGTTGACCCCGGCGCCGACACGGGTGCCGGACCCGGCGGCGAGCAGGACGACGGCGGCGCTCACGAGCGCTCCCTCCGGACGGTTGTTTTTCACGGGCGTTACACACCGACACGCGGCGTTGACACGCAGAGCCTAGTTTCCGAGCGACCAGCGAGATCTCGGGCCTCGCGGCGCCTGCCGGCGCAGCGCGGTCCGTCGGAGCGAGGGGGACCGATGGGCGGGGCGCAGGAGTGGCGACCGGTCTGCCGCGTGGCCGAGCTCGAGGTGGAGCGCGGGGCGACCGCGCTCGTGCACGGCCAGGCCATCGCGCTGTTCCGGCTGCCGGACGACCGGGTGTTCGCGCTCGGCAACCACGACCCGTTCGCGCACGCGTCGGTGATGGCACGCGGCATCGTCGGGTCCCGCGACGGCGTGCCGTTCGTCGCCTCACCGGTGCACCGGCGCTCCTTCGACCTGCGCACCGGTCGTTGCTGCGAGGACGAGGGGGTCTCGGTGCCGGCGTACGAGGTGCGGGTCGTCGAGGGCGTCGTCCTGGTCGGCGGACGCCGCCAGGAGGCCGCTGCCTGAGCGTCGTGCCCGCCGGTGGGGACCTCCCTGCGATGATGGCCGCGATGAGTGCGCGCCACGGGGAGATGACGATCGACGAGCTCGCCGCACGGGTCGGGATGACCGTGCGGAACGTCCGCGCGTACGCGACCCGTGGCCTCATGGCCGCACCCCGTCTCGTGGGCCGCAAGGGCTACTACAGCGAGGAGCACGTCGCCCGCCTCGCGCTGGTGCGCGACCTCCTGGACCGCGGCTACACCCTCAACGCCGTCGAGAAGGCCCTGGCGGAGAACCCGCACGTGCCCGAGACCCACGCCCTCGACCTCCTGACGCTGCTCACCCGCCCCGTCGGCGGCACGGTCGAGCCGGAGGAGATCGCGGTCGACGCCCTGGCCGAGCTGGCCGGCATCGAGCACGACGACGACTTCGTCGCGCGCCTCGAGGAGCGCGGCCTGCTGGTGCGGGTCGACCCCGACACCGTGCGCCTCCTGCGGCCCGCGCTCGTGCGCGCCGGCGCCCAGGCCATGCGCCTCGGGCTGGGCAAGGAGCGCGTGCTCGAGCTCTTCGGCCAGTCGCAGGACCTGCTGGGCCGGATGGCGGGGGCGTACGTCGGGGCCTTCCGCGACGACGTGTGGCGCCGCTTCCTCGGCGAGGGCATGCCCGAGGAGAAGTGGCCCGCGCTGGTCGGCAGCATCGAGACGCTGCTGCCGGTCGTCAGCCAGGCCGTGCTCGCGTCGTTCCGCTACGAGCTGGCGCGGGTCATCGAGCAGGCCCTCGCCGAGGAGCTGGGCGCGCTGACCGGCGAGCAGGCCCAGGCCCTCTTCGGCGGTGACGACGGCGCGCTCGGGTCGTTCGGCGCCTAGCCGGCCGGCTGGTCGAGGGGGACGACGAGCGCCGTCGCGACGGCCGCCACGCCCTCGCCGCGCCCGGTGAGCCCCAGCCCGTCCGTCGTCGTCGCCGACAGCGTCACCGGCGCCCCGACCACGGCGCTGAGGACCGCCTCCGCCTCGGCCCGGCGCGCCCCGATCCGGGGGCGGTTGCCGATCACCTGCACGGCGACGTTGCCGACCACGAAGCCGGCGGCGCGCACCCGCCGTACCGTCTCGGCGAGCAGCGCCGTCCCGGCGGCACCCGCCCAGGCCGGCTCGGCCGTGCCGTAGTTCGACCCCAGGTCGCCCAGGCCGGCCGCGGACAGCAGGGCGTCGCAGGCCGCGTGGGCGGCGACGTCGGCGTCGGAGTGGCCCTCGAGGCCCTGCTCCTCGTCCGGGAAGTGCAGGCCCGCCAGGTGCATCGGGGCGCCCGGGGCGAACCGGTGGACGTCGGTGCCGACGCCCACACGGGGCAACGCGGGGGGCAGCGCGGGCGGGAGGGGGTGGGGGGAGGGGTGGGGCTGGCCGTGCACGGGGGCGTCGCCGGATACGGTCACGTCGGGCATCATGCCGGACGGTCGGGGCCGAGAGGAGGACGGGCGTGGAGGAGCGCACCCGCGTCGCGTGGGCCGGTTCCGGCCTCGTCGCGGCCCTCCTCGGGTTCGGCGTCAGCGAGCTCGCCGCCGGCGCGCTCACCCTGCACACCGGACCCCTGCCCGGGGTGCGTGAGGCGGTGCAGCGGCTGCTGCCGGCGGAGTTCGTCGTGCACAACGGCATCGACCTCGTCGCCCTCGCGACCGGCCCGCTGCTCACCCTGCTCGTCGCCCTCGTCGTGGCCGGCCTCGCGCTCGCCTCGGGCCTCGCCGCCGCGCGCGGCTGGCGCCGCCCCGCCGTGGTCGCGGCCGGCGTGGGCGTGGTGGGCGCCGCGCTGACCCTGGTGCGACCCGGCGCCG
>NZ_JAHWBL010000033.1:0-42434 GCF_029493445.1 Nocardioides sp. ChNu-99
GGCGGGCTGACCGGCGGGACGACCGGCGGGGTGACGGCGACGGGGGGCCGCCGGTCGCGGTCGGCGGCCGCGCGGGCGCCGGTGGCGGTCGCGGGCGGGCGGGTGCTCGACAGCCGCGTCGGGGCGACGCGCTCGTCGTAGCGGGTGAGGTCGTCGATGCGCCCGTCGGCCCGCACGACGAGCCCGGCCTGCGCGCCCGGCACGTTGACGACGAGGTTGCCGTCGTCGACGACGAGCTCGGCGTCGCGGTCGCCGGGGACGGGGATGTCGCGGGCGGCCCGCTGGCCGGTGCGGTCGAGCACGACGATGCGGCCGTCGCCGTCGCACGGCACGTAGACGAGGGAGCGGTGCACGGCCGGGCGGCCCGGCTTGCCGCAGCCGATGCCGCGGAGGTCGACCTCGCGCAGCTCGCCGGACCCGACGATCACCAGCGACCCGGTCTGCGGAGCGGCCACGGGGGAGAGGTCGGCGGGCGCGTCATCGGGGGCGAGGAGCGTGCCGTTGAGGGCCGGGGCGTCGGCGACCACGTCGCTGCCCGTGCCGACCTGCACGACGATGCCCGCGTCGGGGCCGAAGACGGTCACCCCGGCGGGGTGCGCGACGAGCACCGAGCCCTCGCCGGCGTACTCGACCTGCCGGCTGTCCTCGGTGACGAAGCGCCGCTCGCCGTCCGACCAGCGCAACCGCGAGAGCCGGCCGGTGGTGTCGATGACCCAGACGATGCCCTCACCGTCGATGGTCGCGTCGGCCAGGCCCTCGGTGGCGACCCAGCGCTCGCCGATCGCGTCGGTCGTCGAGGGGTCGATGCGCGACACGGTGCCGTTGGCCCGGTCGACCAGGAACGCGGCCCCGTCGTGGAGGAGGAGGTCGGAGGCGTTGCCCGTGGCGACGCGGCGCTGCCCGGAGACGAGCACGGAGGCCAGGTCGATCGAGAAGACCTCGCCGGTCGTGCGGTTCGTGACGAAGAGCCGGCCGTCGGCCTGGCTGACGTCGAGGTCCTCGCCGGGCGCGCCGACGGCCAGCCGCTTCTCGGGCCGGCCGGTCGCGGGGTTGACCTGGATGACCTCGCCGGTCGGGTCGTCGCTGATCCACGTGAGGCCGTCGGTGATGTCGACGACGGTGCGCGAGAGGCCCTCGCCGAACGCGAGGCCGGCCACGAGGGAGGCGGCCACGACGACCACCGACAGCTCGGCGCTGCCGCGCGAGCCGCGGCGGGCGGACCCGCGCCGGCGCTCGTCGCGCCGGCCGGCGGGCAGGAGGCGGCGCGCGCGGTCGAGCAGCGACCCGCCCGTGCCCGGGTCGGTCCCCGCGTTCGTGCCCGCTGTCGGCTGCGACGTCATCCCCGTCCCTCCTCGTCACCCTCGCCGGCCACGAGCTGCGCGACCGTCGCGGCGCCGCTCTCGCACCACAGGCCTCGGCCCGGGCCCGCGAGCGGCTCCAACGTCTTCGTGGGCACGGAGACCCCGAGCACGTCGCCCTCGTTCCACTCCGGGTGGAGCAGGAACCCGCGGCGGCGCTGCTTCAGGGCCGTGACCAGGCCCGGCTGGAGACCGGGTCGTCGTGCCTCGGCGACGTCGACCGACGCCACCAGGGCCACCCGTCCGGCCGCGGTGTCGAGGATCTCCAGCAGCCGGGCACGGGCGGTCTTGTGGGCGTCGTCCGTGCAGGCAGTGTCCCACCGCTGGACGTCGTCGACCACGGTCAGCACCCAGGAACCTTCCGTCCCGGGAGGAGCCGCGTCCGCGGCCGTCAGGGCCTCCTCGACGCCGGCCACGGCGGCCGGCAGGTCGTCGCACCACACCACCCGCGGGGGTACGTCGGAGCGCCGGGCCAGCTCGACCACCCCGCGCAGCGCGCTGGTGCGACCGGTGCCGCCGCGCCCGGCCACGAGGACCGGCCCGCCGAGCAGGTCGACGGTCAGCACGGCGACCGCGTCGGCGTCGACCGCGAGCGGGACCCGGGCGCCCGTGGGCGACGGCAGAGCGCCGGAGGGCAGGTGGCCCGGCATCGGCGGGACGGCGGCGCCGGCGCGGCCCGCGGTGGCCGGGGCCAGCCGGTCGGCCACCGCGCGGATCAGGTCGGCCTGCTGCGGCGTGCCCGCCCCGCCGGTCGTGGCCACCTGGAGCACCTGCTTGCCCAGCAGGCCCGTGCCCGGCGTGGTCTCGGCGTCGAGGACGTTCCCGGGCGCGCCGAGCATCAGGTAGTCGTCGTTCGTCGTCATGCGCAGCACGACGCGACGGCCGAAGGACGCTGCGATCGCCGTCGGCACGCCCGTACGGCCGGGCGCGGTCGCGATGACGTGCACGCCCACGCGCCGCCCGTTCTGCAGCACGTTCTGGAGGAGCTCGACGTGGTCGCGGGCCAGGCCGCCGGCCTTCTCGAACGACTCCAGCAGCGACGGCAGGTTGTCGAGCAGGAGGTAGACGCGGGGGAGCACGTGCCCGGCGCGGGCCAGCTCCTCGAGGTCCGCGCACCCGTTGGCGGCGAGCGCGGCGCTGCGGTCGGTGACGGTGCGACGCAGCAGCCGCACGAGGCGCAGCACGCGCCCCTGCTGGGTCTCGCCGACCACGGCCTCCACCGTGGGGAGGCCGGCGAGTGCCGACAGGCCGCCGCCGGCGTAGTCCACGGCGTACACGTAGGGCGCCACCCCGTGCGTGCTCGCCGCGTCCCCCAGCGACGCGGTGATCGCCGCGGTTCGCAGCAGCTCGGTCTTGCCCGAGCCCGACGCCCCGTGCACGAGCACGTGGCCCACCGCGGACAGGTCGAGGTCGAGGCGGGGCTGGCGCTGGTGGGCCGGGTCGTCGATGCCACCGAGGTGGAGGTGGCCCGAGGGCCGGGTCGCGGCCTCGCGGACGAGCTCGTCGGCGTCGAGCAGCAGCTCGGCGGGGAGCGGGGGCAGCCACGGCTTCGGGGGCGCGGGCACCCCGGAGCGGCGGAACGCGGTGACGATCGTGCTGACGCAGCGCTCGAGGTCGGTGCGGGGGTGCAGGCGCGCCTCGGTCGTGGTGTCGGCGCGCGCGGCGCTCGCGGCCGTGAACGCCCCGACCGTCACCGCCGCCCCGGTGCCGTCGATCGGCTGGCGCGCGCCGGTCCACGCCGACTGCACGAGCTCCGCCGTACCGTGCCCCGTGCGGCGCAGCCACGCCCGGCCGGGGGTACGCCGGGACAGGTGCGCGGCGTCGGGGGCGTCGATGACGTCGCGGGAGTCGTCGGGGGCCGAGACGCGCAGCGCGATGCGCAGGTCGGTGTTGGCCCGGATGTTGCCGGTGACGACCCCGGCGGGCCGCTGGGTCGCGAGCAGCACGTGCATCCCGAGCGAGCGGCCGCGCTGGGCGATGTTGACCATGCCGTCGACGAAGTCGGGCACCTCGGCGGTGAGCGCCGCGAACTCGTCGACGCAGATGAGCAGGCTCGGCGGCGCCGCCTCGGGGTGCTCGCGCTCCAGCTGGGTGAGGTCCTTGACGCCGTACTGCCCCAGCAGGTGCTCGCGGGCGGTGATCTCGGCGCCGAGCGAGGTGAGCGCCCGCTGCACGAGGGCCGGCGTGAGGTCGGTGATGTAGCCGACCGTGTGCGGCAGGTCGGCGCACTCGCGGAACGCGGCGCCGCCCTTGTAGTCGACGAGCAGGAAGCTGATGCGGCTCGTCGGGTTGTTGAGCGCCAGCGAGCAGATGAGGGTCTGCAGCAGCTCGGACTTGCCGGAGCCGGTCGTGCCCGCGACGAGGCCGTGGGGTCCGTCGTCGCGCAGGTCGATGGTGACCGTGCCGTCGACGCCCGCCCCGATCTGCGCCCGCAGCCCGCGGCTCGCGCTCCAGCGGCGCAGCACGGCGTCGGAGTCGTCGAGGTCCTGCAGGTCGCCGCTGACCTCGGGCAGCCGCACGACGGCCGGGATCGAGGTGGAGGCCGGCAGCACGGCGGCCTCGTCGACGTACGCCGTCATGGTGCGCGCGCTGCGCCACGCGTGGGCCAGCGAGACGGCGTCGGGGGTGTCGATGCGGGTGACGCCGCCGCGGTCGCCCACGTTGACGCTGCCGTCGGCCAGGTCGACGAGCAGGCTCGTCGCCGCGGGCACCTCGGCCCGGCTGCGGCCCAGCCACACGAGGTGCAGCCCGCGCTCGGCGGCGACGCCGGCGACCGCCTCCAGCGTGCGCCGGGGGATCCCGGCCCCCTCGTCGACGAGGCAGAGCGTGTGTCCGCGGGCGCCGTCCTCGCTGGCGAGGTGGTCGAGCAGCGCGGTCGCCGCGCCGGGCCCGACCGCCACGGGGGGCTCGCCGCCCACCCGGGCGGTCGCGTGCGGCAGCCAGCGCAGCCACGTCTCGTGGTGGGCGCGGCCGCGGCCGAGGCAGGCGGCGACGGTCAGGTCGGCGGGGGAGTGGTCGAACGCGAGCCGGAGCACCAGGGCACGCACGAGGTCGTCGACCTGGCCCTCCTGCCCGGTGAGCGCGACCAGGGGGTGCGCGGTTAGGTCGGTGACGACCGGCATGTCGGGAAGGGTGTCGCGCTGCGCCAGGTCGGCCGCGGCCTCGCGCCGCAGGGGACGGTCGCCGCCGTCCTTGATGGTGCCGCGCAGCAGCGCCGGGACCGTGCCGATGCCGAGGCGCGTGTGGAGGAACGCCTGGCGCGTCTCGCTGCGGGCCCACAGGTAGGGGTCACGCCGCGCCGCGCGGGTGCGCAGGGTCTCGGCGTCGGGGTAGTCGTCGTGGAACTGCTCGCGCTGGCGCTTCGCCTGGTCGTCGATGGTGGCGAGGAGCTGGTCCACGTCGGTGCGCCACTCCGCGGCCTCCTCCTCGAACTGCCGGCGCGCCGCGCGCTGCTGCTGACGCCACCCGAGGTAGCCGAGCACCGGCCAGGCCAGCATGTAGACGAGCGCGTACGACGTGCGCGAGCGCGCGAAGATCGCCAGCCCCATGATCATCGGCAGCGCGAGCATCGCCCACGGCAGGGGCGAGGGCCGGTTGCGGTTGGGCGGCGAGGGCACGTCGAGCACCTCGTCGAGCAGCGGCTCCCCGAAGCGCGGCGGGCGGAACACTGAGACGGCCGTGTCGTCGACGGGCACCTCGCCGGGGTCGACGACGACCGTGGTGCGGCCCAGGTGGATCGGCGTGCCCCAGTCGACCTCCCGGCCGGTCGTGACCTGCTCGCCGGCCACGGTCGTGCCGTTGGCCGAGCCGGCGTCGTACACGGTCGGGCGGGTGCCGAGCACGACCCGCACGTGCTGGGTGGAGACCAGGGGGTCCGACAGCCGCATGGTGCAGGTCGGGCCGCGCCCCACGGTCAGCGCGCTGGAGCGCACGTGGAGCCGCTGGCCGGAGTCCGGGCCGTCCACCACGCGCAGCACGGCCCGCGGCCGGGCGGTGCTGCTCGCCCGGTGCAGCCACGAGGCGGGAGCGGTGACGACGTCGAGCAGGTCGCCCGTGCGCAGGCCGCACTCGGCGACCGACCGGTCGGCGGGCCAGGGGTGGCCGCCGTCGACGGGCACGAGGAGGAGGTTGGCCTGGTGCGGTGCGAGGTGCCGCCCGAAGGCCCGGGCGAGGTCGGCGACCGTGGCGTCGTCCTTCGCGTGCACCGTGACGTCGACCGACGGCAGGCCGGACTCCGGCGGGGTGCTCAGCGAGAGCGTCCACTGCTGCACGGTCGTGGTCCTCCGGTCGGGGCGGGGCGGGGCGGGGCGGGGCGGGGCGGGGCGGGGCGGGGGAGCGGGGTCGGACGAGGTGGGAGCGGGCCGGGGGGCGACGTACCCCCTCGCAGCCGGCGCGAACCCCACCGTCCGGTGACAGGTGGGTGCCGGGCGGGTGCCGGGCGGGTGCCGGGCGGGTGCCGGGCGGGTGCCGGGTGGGGGGTACGCCGCGGGGCCGCCGGCTCGTGCCGGCGGCCCCGCGGTCCCGGGCGGCCCGGGGAGGTCGGTCAGGCCGAGACCTGCTCCTGCTCCTGCGCCTGGTTGTTGATGAGCGTGGCGAAGTCGTTGAGCTGCGCCACGACCTGGGTGAGCATCGTGCGGTACTCCGAGTTCCACGACGTGCGGGTGCGCTCGGCGTCGGGGCCGACCCACTCGAAGCTCTCGAGGGACTGGGTGAGACGGCCGGTCAGCTGCTCGAGCTCGCCGGCGCCCTGCGTGATCTGCTGCGCGGACTGACGTCCACCCTCGATGTCCATACCCTTCATGGCCATGGCGGTTCTCCTTCTCTCCGTGTGTTCCTGCGCGGGTGCGGTGGGTGCTGCGGTGGGGTGCTGCGGTGGGTCCTGCGGCGGGTGCTGCGGTCGTGCGGGTCGTGCGGGTCGGGCTGTCGGTGGGGGTTCTCGGACCGGTGCGGTCAGGAGCCCATGCGGGAGCGGACGTGCGAGGTGGCCTCGGCGGCGGTGATGCGGCCGTCACGGTCGACGTCGAGCTCGCGGTTCTGGTGGTACTCCGGCGTGCCCTGGCTGAACATCGTCTGGCCCGGCTCCATCGGGCGCCCGCCGAGCACGCTGGTGTAGACGTTCTCCAGCGTGTCGAGCCGTCCCCGGTGCGGCTCGAAGTAGCGCTCGACGTACGCGAGCTGCTCCGTCGGGGTCATCCGGGAGAGCGCCTCGGTGGAGGTGCCGAGCCCGGCCGCGGTGTCGGGCATGAACTGGATGAGGCCGGTCGCCCCGCTGCGCGGGTTGACGACGTCGGTGCTGAACCGGCCGCCGGTCTCGAAGCTCATTGTGGCCAGCAGGTGCTCGGGCGCGGCGCCGACGCGGCCGGCCACGGCCTCGACCTCGCGGAGGAACTCCGGGGTGACGTTGCGGTTGCCCTGCACGCCCTGGATCTGGGTGTAGTCGTAGCCGCTGGGCGAGGTGAAGCCGGTGCCCTGCGCGACCTGCAGCGGGTGGTCGGCGCGCCAGGCCTCGTAGGCGGCCTGCGTGTTGCCGCCCCACTGGCCGTCGGCGCCGCGGGTGTCGTACCCGGCCGCGGTGAGTCGCTGCTGCAGCTCGCGGACGCCCTCGCCGCGGCTGCCGCGACCGTTCTCGCCGACCAGCTTCTCGATGGCCGCGTCGCCGCCCGCGCCGCGGCTCGCGAGCGCTGCCCCGCCCAGCCCGAGGGCGGCCGCGCCCCCGGCGAGACCGGCGGCCGCGCCGTACGACGGGCGGTCGCCCGAGCTCGTGACCGAGTCGCCCGTGGGGGTCGGGGCGGCGGTGGTGAGGGAGTCGGCGCCGGGCGTGGTGCTGCTCGCCGGGGTGACGTCGGAGGGCGCGGGGGCGCCGGCCGGCACCGACGCGCCGTCGATGCTGCCGCCGCCGAGCGCGGGTGCCCCGCCGCCCGTGCCGCCACCCGTGCCACCACCGGTGGGACTGGCGCCGATGGCGCCGCCCGAGCCGATGCCGCCGCCCGAGCCGAGACCGCCGCCGCCGGAGCCGAGCGCGGGGGTGCCGGTCGAGCCGGAGACGGAGCCCGGCAGGACGCCGCCGATCTCGGGCTTGGCGCTCATCGGGGCGGGCGTGCTGACACCGGACCCGAGGCCCCCGCCGAGCGAGGGCACGCCGAAGCTGGGCGACGTGCCGGCCGGGGAGGCGCCGATCGGCGTCGTCGTGGTCGTCGTGGTGCCCGGGATGGTGACGCCGTCGGCGCCCGTCGTGGTGGTCGACGTCGTCGTCGTGGTGGTGCCGGGGGTGCCGGGGGCGAGCGGCTGGGTGGGGGCGATGGAGCCGCCCTGCCAGCCCGTCATCGGGGCCCGCGACTGCTCGGTCTGCAGGGGGCTCGTGTAGGTCGGCAGTTTCGAGAGGTCCACGGTCTCGCCGGCGCTGATCTGGTCCTGCGCCTCGGCGTTCGCGCCCAGCACCTGGGCGAAGGTGCCGAGGGCGGTGGAGATCTTCTGCAGCCAGGGGAGGACCTGCGTCTCGAGGAAGGTCGCGTACGCCGCGCTGGCACCGCCGGTGAAGAAGGAGGCCGCCCGCAGCAGCGCGATGAGCGCCTTCACGAACGCGATCACCGTGTCGGTGACCTCCTTGCCGTCCTGGCACAGCTGCGCGGCCTCGCGGAGCTCGTCGGTGTCCGCTCCGATCAGGGCCATGTCCCCTCCTCCTGCTGTCGTGGGTGCCGGGTGCTGCCGGTCTGGTGGGCCGCGCCGTCCGTCGGGTCGTCGCGCCGAGGACGCTAGGGCGGCCCGTCCACGCCGGTCGAGGGTCGGGCGGGTGGAAGGTTCCGCCCCGTCGGGACCCCGGAACGGGCCGCCGGACGCAGCGAGCCGGCGGCCCCGTGCGGGGCCGCCGGCTCGGCGGTGGGAGCGGGCGTCAGGACGGGTGTCAGCGGCTGGCCTCGTCCTGGCGGTCGGCGTGCACGCAGAGCACGCGGCCCTGGTCGGACAGCGACTCCGACGCGGCGTTCGCGCTCGGGGCGAACGAGCCCGTCCAGTCGGACTCGAAGCCCTGGCGGTCGGGGCCCTGCCACTTCAGGCCGCTGATCATGGCCGTGATGCTGGAGACGACGCCGGCGACCTGGCCGGCGTGCTCGCCCATGTTCTGACCGACCTGGCGGGCGTACTCGGTGTCCATGCCCTGCATGCTGCTGCTCACGTGTCCTCCTCGGGGCGGTGCGCGTCGTGGCCACCGAGGCTAGGGACCGCGGGCCGCCGGGGCCTAGGCCCGCGCGGGTGGAACGTTCCGGCGCGCGGCGGCCCGCTCGACCTCGTCGAGGTCGTCCGCGGTGACGAGGCGGACCTCCGCGGTGCGCCGGCCGATGGCGAACCGCACGTTCTGGGCCCGGCCGCTGCCGGCGCGGAACGGGTCGTCGCGCGGGCCGAACGCGAGCGCGGAGATGGACCGGATGGCGTCGTCGACGCGCTGCGCCCGCTCGAGGTTCCAGGCGTAGCCGTGCCAGTGCAGCACCCGCTCGTAGATCTCGCGGTTCGACGGCGGCCGGGGGTAGTCGTCGGTGCCGGTCAGCCACGGCTCGGCGAGGGCGAGCGCGACGTACCACTCCCGGCCGAGGCGGGGCAGCATCGGGGCCGGCGCGGTGGCGCCGCCGTCGACGTCGTCCTCCTCGGGGCGGGGGCGGGGGAGGACGGGCCCGCGGCCGCTCGGGGTGACCTCGATGCTCACGGCGAGGTCGTCGTAGGTGCCCTCGCCGCCCGGACCGATCCGCCCGCGCAGGAGGACGAGCTGGTTCTCCCCCTCGTCGAGCAGCAGCGACATGCCCTCGGCGAGCGTGACGCGCCGGGCGCCCCCGGGGGCGTCGAAGAGGCTGGAGACCTGCGTCTCGCCGGAGCCGTGCCAGCGCAGGCGGGCGATCTCCTCGCCCACGATCAGCTCGCCGAGCACGCGCGACACGTGCGGTGCGCAGCGGGGGAGCGCGATGGCGGTGACGCGCAGCGCGTTCTTCGGGCTGTCGACGGGGACGGCGCGGTCCGGGGAGCGGCCGAAGAACAAGGTCTCGCCGGACCCGAGCGTGACGGTCGGGAGTCCCGCCCCTCGCAGGGTCACGCGCAGCATGGCTGCGATCCAACCACAGCGCAGGAGAACGCAGGCCGAGCGCGACGTGACGTCCTGGGGCCGGACGCTGACCGCGCCCGCCCGACTCGGTGCACGGGTGTGCACTGGCTCTCTTGACCGCGGCCGTCGCGCGACGGACCCTGGGTGGATGTCCGTGACGTCCCCCGACCCGACCTCCGTGACCACCACCGGGCGGCTGCCCGACGGTCCGCGCCTCGGCCGGTCCCCCCTCGACGCCCAGCGGGCGGCCGCGGCGTCGGGTGAGCCGACGGTCCTCGACGCGCTCGCCCTGCTCCTGGAGGTCGCCGACGAGCTCGTCGTGCGCAGCGCGCGGGACACCCACCGGGCGGTCGCGGACCGCGCCCAGGGCCTCGCCGCGCTCCTCACCCTCGGGGCCGCGGAGGGCCCCCGCCGCGTGCACGACGGCATCGCCGGGGGCGTGTACGGCGGGATCGGCGCCGGCCTGCGCGCCGCGGCGCGGGGTACGACGGCGCTCGCCGCCGGCGGGCGCGGCCCGTCGATCGAGGCGCACCCGGCGGGACGCCACCTGCGCGCCGCCGTCAACGGGCTCATCGGCGACCGCCTCGCCGCGGAGGACCGGCGGATGGCGATCCCCCTCGCCGCGCGGGTGGACGGACGCGACGTCGAGCCGACGCACGCGGCCCTCGCGGCGGCGTACCCGGGTGCGGGGCCGCGGGTCGCGGTGCTGCTGCACGGGCTGGGCGAGAGCGAGGCGATCTGGACGCTGGGTCGCGAGGCCCGGGGCACGACGTACCCCGAGGAGCTCGAGGCCGCCGGGTGGACCCCGGTGCTGCTGCGGATGAACACGGGGCTCGGGCTGCGGGTCAACGGCGTCGCCCTCGCGGCGCTGCTCGCGCGGCTGGTCGAGGAGTGGCCGGTGCCGGTCGAGCGCATGGCGCTGGTCGGGCACTCGATGGGCGGCCTCGTCGTGCGGGCCGCGTCGGCGGTGCGCACCGAGGGCGCCGGTGACGGTCCCGACGCGCGCGACTGGACCGAGCGGGTCACCGACGTCGTCACCCTCGGCACCCCGCACCGCGGCGCGCCGCTCGCCGGGCTCGTGGGCGACGGCAGCTCCCTGCTCGGCGGGCTGGCGGAGACCGGGGCGTTCGGCCGCATCCTCGACGAGCGGTCGGTGGGCATCCGCGACCTGGTCGAGGGGCTGGGCCACGACGTGCCGCTGCTGCCGCACGCGCGCTACCGGCTGGTCTCCGCCACGCTGACCCGCTCGCCCCGCCACCCCCTGGGACGCCTCGTCGGCGACCTGCTCGTGCGGGAGCACTCGGCGTACGGCCGACGCGCAGGGGCGGGCGACGTGTTCGCGGACGCCGACGTCGACACGCTGCACGTGGGGGGCGTCGACCACTTCGCGCTCGTCAACCACCCCGACGTGGCCCGCGCGCTGGCCCGCTGGCTGGCGTGAGGGGGCGGGTGAGCGGGCGACGGGCCCGTGAATCCGCTGTCGGCGAACAGGGCCCCGAAACCCGTGGAACTGTCAGCGCTCCGGGCTAGTGTCGCGAGCGTGAACCAGAACCCACAGATGAACGGTGCCGCGGGGTTCAACCCGCTCGACGACCACATCTACTCCCGGCTGCTGCGCGAGCGGATCGTGTTCCTCGGTTCCGAGGTGCGCGACCAGAACGCGAACGCGATCTGCGCCCAGCTGCTGCTGCTCTCGGCGGAGGACCCGGAGGCGGACATCTTCCTCCACATCAACTCGCCGGGTGGCTCGGTCGACGCCGGCATGGCGATCTACGACACCATGAACTACATCCCGAACGACGTCGCGACCGTGGGCATGGGCCTGGCGGCGTCGATGGGTCAGTTCCTCCTGTGCGCCGGTGCGGAGGGCAAGCGCTACGCGCTCCCGCACGCGCGGATCATGATGCACCAGCCGTCGTCCGGCATGGGCGGCTCGGCCTCCGACATCAAGATCCAGGCGCAGCAGTCGCTGCACATCAAGAAGGTGCTGCTCGAGCTCATCGCCGAGCACACGGGCCAGAGCATCGAGCAGGTGACCACCGACGCCGACCGCGACCGCTGGTTCACCGCGGCCGAGGCCAAGGACTACGGCCTGGTCGACCACGTCATCACGAGCGCCCGCGAGGCCGCCGACGAGGGCCGTCCGGCCCGGAAGAACGACTGAGCGAAGGGCTTGGACTGATGAACTACTACATCCCCCAGTGGGAGGAGCGGACCTCCTACGGGTTCCGCCGCATCGACCCCTACGGCAAGCTCTTCGAGGACCGCATCATCTTCCTCGGCACGCCGATCTCCGACGACGTCGCGAACGCCGTCATGGCGCAGCTGCTGTGCCTGGAGTCGATGAACCCCGACCAGGACATCCAGATCTACATCAACAGCCCCGGTGGTTCGTTCACGGCGCTGACGGCGATCTACGACACGATGCGCTTCATCAAGCCCGACGTGCAGACCGTGTGCCTGGGCCAGGCGGCCTCGGCGGCGGCGATCCTGCTCGCGGCCGGTGCCCCCGGCAAGCGCCTGGCGCTGCCGAACAGCCGCATCCTGATCCACCAGCCCTACACGGAGGGCACCTTCGGGCAGACCTCCGACATCGAGATCCAGGCCAACGAGATCCTGCGCATGCGCGAGCTGCTCGAGACCATGATCTCGGAGCACTCGGGCAAGGACCGCGAGCAGGTCAGCCGCGACATCGAGCGCGACAAGATCCTGACCGCGGAGGCGGCGGTGGAGTACGGCCTCATCGACGCCGTGCTCGACTCCCGCAAGGCCGCCCTCCTCGTCTGAGGGGTCCCCGTCGACCCGGCGGGGACGAGCCCCCGTGTCGGACCGCGCAGCGGTCCGGCGCGGGGTACCGTCGCAGACGGCCCTCGGCGACCAGCCGGGCGGCCCCCGCGGCACGGACGCCGCGACCGAACGACGCACCACCCGTCCGGGGCACACCGCCCCGGGCACGACCGGAGGATGATCACCCGTGGCACGCATCGGTGACGGAGGAGACCTGCTGAAGTGCTCCTTCTGCGGCAAGAGCCAGAAGCAGGTGCAGAAGCTGATCGCCGGTCCCGGCGTGTACATCTGCACGGAGTGCATCGAGCTGTGCAACGAGATCATCGAGGAGGAGCTCGGGGAGGGCGCCGAGGTCGGTCTCGACGAGCTGCCGAAGCCCCGTGAGATCTTCGACTTCCTCAACTCCTACGTGATCGGCCAGGAGCAGGCGAAGAAGTCGTTGGCCGTCGCGGTCTACAACCACTACAAGCGGGTGCAGGCCACGGGCTCGACGTCGGGGCGGCACAGCAAGGACGAGCAGGTCGAGGTCGCCAAGTCCAACATCCTCGTCGTCGGCCCCACGGGCTGCGGCAAGACCTACCTGGCGCAGACGCTCGCCCGCATGCTCAACGTGCCGTTCGCGATCGCCGACGCCACCGCGCTGACCGAGGCCGGCTACGTGGGCGAGGACGTCGAGAACATCCTGCTCAAGCTGATCCAGGCGGCCGACTACGACGTCAAGAAGGCCGAGACCGGGATCATCTACATCGACGAGATCGACAAGGTGGCCCGCAAGGCGGAGAACCCCTCGATCACGCGCGACGTCTCCGGCGAGGGGGTGCAGCAGGCGCTGCTGAAGATCCTCGAGGGGACGACGGCGTCGGTGCCGCCGCAGGGCGGGCGCAAGCACCCGCACCAGGAGTTCATCCAGATCGACACGACGAACATCCTCTTCGTCGTGGGCGGGGCCTTCGCCGGGCTCGAGCACATCATCGAGCAGCGCGTCGGCAAGAAGTCGCTGGGCTTCACCGCCGAGGTGCGCGGCGAGTCCGAGCGCGAGGCCGACGACCTGCTGGCCCAGGTGCGCCCGGAGGACCTGACCAAGTTCGGTCTCATCCCCGAGTTCATCGGTCGTCTGCCGCTCATCGCCAGCGTCAAGAAGCTCGACAACGAGGCGCTCGTGCAGATCCTCACGGAGCCGAAGAACGCCCTGGTGAAGCAGTACCAGAAGCTCTTCGAGCTCGACGGCGTCGAGCTCGAGTTCACCGACGAGGCCGTGCAGGCCATCGCCGACAAGGCGCTGGAGCGCGGCACGGGTGCGCGCGGCCTGCGCGCCATCATCGAGGAGACCCTCCTCCACGCCATGTACGACGTGCCGTCGCGCGGGGACGTCGCCACGGTCGTGGTGACGCAGGAGTCGGTGCTCCACGACGTGCCGCCCACCCTGGTGCTGCGCGAGGCCGAGGCCAAGAAGAAGAAGTCGGCCTGAGCCGACCGCGCTGCGGCCCACGGCGGGCCGCCCGCCGTGCCACCTGCTCGACCACGAAGCCCCGGCCCTCCGCGAGGAGGACCGGGGCTTCGTCGTGCGTGTCGGTGCCGCGTCGACAGCGGTGTCAGCCCTGGGGCTGCTCGTCCTCGACGGGCGCCAGCTCGGCGGCGACGGCGAGGTCGCCGGCCTCGCTCGGGGTGAAGACCAGGTCGCCGGTGATGGCCCCGGCGGCCCGCAGGTCGGGGGCCGCGGCCTCGGCGGCACGGACCTCGGCCTCGGGGCCGGTCATCTCGGCACGCGCCACGGCGGCCCGCATCTTGACCTTGGCCTGCGACTTCGCGCCCCGCACGCCGGCGAGGGCCTTGGCGACCGCGCGCAGCGTCGCGGGGGAGGCGGCGGCTGCGGAGCCCAGGTCGGCCTCGACGGGCCAGGCCGCGTGGTGCACCGAGCCCTCCTGCCACCACGACCAGACCTCCTCGGTCACGTACGGCAGGAACGGCGCCAGCAGGCGCAGCTGCACGTGCAGGGCGATGGCCAGCGTGGCCCGCGCGGAGGCGGCGCCGGCCCCCTCGCCGTACGCCCGCTCCTTGACGAGCTCGAGGTAGTCGTCGCAGAACTCCCAGAAGGTGCGCTCGACGGCCTCGAGCGCGGTGGCGTAGTCGTAGGCGGCGAACGCGTCGGTGGCCCGCGCGAGGGTCTCGCGCAGGAGGCCGAGCATGGCGCAGTCGATGGGCTCGGAGACCTCGAAGCGGCTGAGCTCGGTGGCGCCGACGCTGCCGAGCACGAACTTCGACGCGTTGAGCACCTTCATCGCGAGGCGGCGCCCGACCTTCATCTGCGTCTCGTCGAAGGGGGAGTCGAGGCCGGGCCGGGCCATGGCGGCCCGCCAGCGCACGGCGTCCGCGCCGTACTTCTCGAGGATCTCCGTCGGGACGACGACGTTGCCCTTCGACTTCGACATCTTCTTGCGGTCCGGGTCGAGCACCCAGCCCGACAGCAGCGCGTGGGACCAGGGCGCGACGCCCGACTCGTAGTGGGCGCGCACGACGCGCGAGAACAGCCAGGTGCGGATGATGTCGTGGCCCTGCGTGCACAGGTCCATGGGGAAGACCCGGGAGAACAGGTCGGGGTCGGACTCCCAGCCGCCCGCGATCTGCGGGGTGAGCGAGGAGGTCGCCCAGGTGTCCATGACGTCGGGGTCGCCCACGAACCCGCCGGGCACGCCGCGCTGCGCCTCGTCGTACCCCCGCGGGGCGTCGGTCGAGGGGTCGACCGGCAGCTCGGCCTCGCTGGCCACGATCGGGTGCTCGTAGTCGGGCTCGCCGTCGGCGTCGAGGGCGTACCAGACGGGGAACGGGATGCCGAAGAAGCGCTGGCGCGAGACGAGCCAGTCGCCGTTGAGGCCGCCGACCCAGTTGTCGTAGCGGTGCTTCATGTGGGTCGGCACCCACGTGATCTCCTCGGCGCGCGCCAGCAGGTCGCGGCGCAGGCCGGCGTCGCGGCCGCCGTTGCGGATGTACCACTGGCGGGTGGCGACGATCTCGAGCGGCTTGTCGCCCTTCTCGTAGAAGTTCGCCATGCGCTGCGTGGCCTTGGGCTCGCCGTCGAGCTCGCCGCTCTCCCGGAGCTTGGCGACGGTCGCCTCGCGGGCGGAGTGCACCGTCTTGCCGGCCAGGTCGTCGTACGCCGCGCGGGCGGCGTCGCTGGTGAGCCACTCGGGGGTCTCGCGCAGGAAGCGGCCGTCGCGACCGATGACGGTGCGCACGGGCAGCTGCAGCTCGCGCCACCACTGCACGTCGGTGAGGTCGCCGAAGGTGCAGCACATCGCGATGCCGGCGCCCTTGTCGGGCTCGGCGGCGGGGTGGGCCAGCACCGGGATCTCGACGCCGAAGACCGGCGAGGTGACGGTGGTGCCGAACAGGTGGCGGTAGCGCTCGTCGTCGGGGTGGGCGATGAGGGCCACGGCGCTGACGACCAGCTCGGGCCGGGTGGTCTCGACGTGCAGGGCCTCGCCGGACGGCAGTCGGTAGGCGACGCGGTGGTAGGCGCCGGGGTACTCGCGCGCCTCCAGCTCGGCCTGCGCGACGGCGGTCTGGAACGTGACGTCCCAGAGGGTCGGCGCCTCCTGCAGGTAGGCCTCGCCCCGGGCCAGGTTGCGCAGGAAAGCGCGCTGGCTGACGGTCTGGGCCGGGCGGCCGATCGTCGTGTACTGCTGCGACCAGTCGACCGAGAGGCCGAGCGTGCGCCACAGCGACTCGAACACCTTCTCGTCCTCCTCCACCAGGGTGGAGCAGAGCTCGACGAAGTTGGGGCGGCTGACCGGCACCTGCTTCTTCGGGTCCGGCTTCTCCGGCGGCGTGAAGTCGGGGTCGTAGGGCAGCGAGGGGTCGCAGCGCACGCCGTAGTAGTTCTGCACCCGGCGCTCGGTGGGCAGGCCGTTGTCGTCCCAGCCCATCGGGTAGAAGACGGTCTTGCCCTGCATCCGCTGGTAGCGGGCCACGACGTCGGTGTGCGTGTAGGAGAAGACGTGCCCGACGTGCAGCGACCCCGAGACGGTGGGCGGGGGCGTGTCGATGGAGTAGACGTCCTCGCGCGGGCGCGTGCGGTCGAAGGCGTAGGTGTCCTGCTCCTTCCACACCTGCGACCACTTGGCCTCGAGGCCCTCGAGTGCCGGCTTGTCCGGTACGACGACGGCCGGGGCCTCCGGCGTCGTCGGGGACTGCTCGGCGTTCTGGGTCTCGGTCATGGGCGGAATGCTACGGAAGCCCGCGGCGCCGGACGACGCCGCATCCGGGCTGGTCGCGTCGCGTGTCGCGCGGGCGGGCGCGGCGCCCTCCCCGCCCGTGCGGTTCGGGGGCGCTGGCTACCGTCGGTGGGGCCAGTGGACGACACGACGGAAGGCACGTGGAATGACGAAGATCGCGATCATCTACTACTCCTCGACGGGCACGGTCGACGCCATGGCGCGCCGCGCGGCGGCGACGGCCGAGGCGGCCGGTCACGACGTCCGGCTGCGCCACGTCGCGGAGCTCGCGCCGCAGGAGGCGATCGAGAGCCAGGAGGCGTGGGTGCAGCACCGCCGGGACGTCGCCGACGAGCCGGTCGCCACCCCCGACGACCTCGACTGGGCGGACGTGGCGCTCTTCGGGTCGCCGACCCGCTACGGGCACATCACGAGCCAGCTGCAGGCCTACATCGACACGCTCGGCCCGCTGTGGGCCCAGGGCAAGCTGGCCGACAAGGTCTACGCCGGCTTCACCGCCAGCCAGACCAAGCACGGCGGCCAGGAGTCGACGCTGCTCAACCTCTACACGAGCTTCTACCACTTCGGCGGCATCGTGGTGGCGCCCGGCTACACCGACCCGCAGAAGTTCTCCGACGGCAACCCGTACGGCGTGGGCAAGGTGACCGGCGCGTCGGCCGAGCTCGACGACGACGACCTCGCCGCCATCGACCACCTGGTCAACCGCACGGCCGCCATCTCCCGCCGCCTCGAGGCCGGCGGCAACGGCGCGAGCCGCGACGACGCGTGAGTCGGCGCGCGGACGGGTCGCGCCTAGACTCGTCCGCGCGATGACTGACTCTGTTCCCGGGGACTCCCCGGCCGCCCGCCCCGCGAGGACCTACGCCGAGGTGGAGGACGCGCTGCTCTCCCGCTGGCCGGAGACGCGGCTGGAGCCTTCGCTCGACCGCATCCGTGCCTTCACCGAGCTGCTGGGCGACCCGCAGCACGCCTACCGCGTGGTGCACCTGACGGGCACGAACGGCAAGACCACCACCTCCCGGATGGTCGACGCGCTCCTGCGGGCGCTCGACCTGCGCACCGGGCGCTTCACCAGCCCCCACGTGGAGCGGATGACGGAGCGCATCAGCATCGACGGCGCGCCGCTCGACGACGAGGCGTTCGTGCGGGCCTTCAACGACGTGGCGGCCTTCACCCACCTCGTCGACGCCGACCAGCCCCACCCGCTGTCGTTCTTCGAGACGGTCGTCGGCATGGCCTTCGCGGCGTTCGCCGACGCGCCGGTCGACGTCGCCGTCGTCGAGGTCGGGATGGGCGGCTCCTGGGACGCCACGAACGTCGCGGACGGGGACGTCGCGGTGGTGCTCCCCGTGTCGCTCGACCACGCGGCGTACCTCGGCGGCACGCCCGTCGCCATCGCCGAGGAGAAGGCCGGCATCATCAAGCCCGGCTCCGTCGTGGTGCTCGCCGCGCAGGAGCAGGACGTCGCCGAGGTGCTCCTGGCCCGCGCGCTCGAGGTGGGCGCCCGCGTCGTCGCGGAGGGCGTGGACTTCGGCGTCGTCGACCGCGCTCCCGCCGTCGGCGGCCAGGTCGTCACGCTGCGGGGCGCGAACGCGACGTACGCGGAGCTCTTCCTCCCCCTGTACGGCGCGCACCAGGCCCAGAACGCGGCGGTCGCGCTGGCGGCGGTGGAGGCGCTCGTGGGCGACCGCCCGCTGGACGACGAGGTGGTGCGCGCGGCGTTCGCGGACGTCAGCTCGCCCGGCCGGCTCGAGATCATCCGCCGCAGCCCGACCATCGTGCTCGACGCGGCCCACAACCCCGCCGGGGCCGAGGCCACGGCCGCGGCCCTCGAGGACTCCTTCACGTTCTCGCCGCTCGTGGGCGTGCTCGCCGTCATGGCCGACAAGGACCTGGAGGGGCTGCTCGCCGCCTTCGAGCCGCACCTGTCGCACGTGGTGTGCACCCGCAACTCGACGCCCCGCTCGCTCGACCCGGAGGCGCTGGCTACGGAGGCCCGCGCGGTCTTCGGCGAGGACCGCGTCAGCGTCGCCGACACGCTGGCCGACGCCATCGACCAGGCCGCGGCGCTCGCCGAGGCGGGCGAGGCGGTCGGTGCGTCGATCGGGTCCGGCGCGGTGCTCGTCACCGGCTCGGTGGTCACCGTCGGCGAGGCCCGCCTGCTGCTGGGCGGCCCCAAGTGAGCGCGGCTCCGGAGGAGGGCCCCCGCCTCGTCCCCGCCGGGGCCCCCGACGACCCGGAGCGCCACAAGTCGCCGCGTCGGGGCATGTGCGCCGCCGTCCTCTTCCTCGAGGCCATCGCGCTGGCCCTGACGGTGCCGGTGATCATCCGCGTGAGCGACGTCGACCCCGCCGTGGCGGTCGCGGTCGGTGGGGGCCTCGCCCTGGCGTGCCTGGTGGTCAGCGGCCTGCTGCGGCGCCCGTGGGGCTACACCGTCGGGTGGGTGCTGCAGGTCGGCGCCGTCGGCCTCGCCGTGCTCGTGCCCGCCATGCTCTTCCTCGGCGGCCTGTTCGCCGGCCTGTGGGCGACGGCCGACCTGCTCGGTCGCAAGATCGACCGCGAGCGCGGTGCCGCCTGGCAGCAGTACGACGCGGTCGACGGCGCCTGAACGCGGTCGCCGGACCCTCGCTAGGGTGAGCGCCATGACGCAGCGCACCCTGGTCCTCCTCAAGCCCGACGCCGTGCGCCGGGGCCTGGTCGGGGAGATCCTCTCCCGCTTCGAGGCGAAGGGCCTCGCGATCGTCGCCCTCGAGCTCCGCGCCATCGACGCCGCGCAGGCGGACGCGCACTACGCCGAGCACGTCGAGCGCGACTTCTACCCGCCGCTGCGCACCTTCGTCACCAGCGGCCCGCTGCTCGCGGCGGTCCTGGAGGGCGACGAGGCGATCGAGGTCGTGCGTGCGCTCAACGGCGCCACCGACGGGCGCAAGGCCGCCCCGGGCACCATCCGCGGCGACCTGTCGCTGTCCAACCGCGAGAACCTGGTGCACGGGTCCGACAGCCCGGAGTCCGCCGAGCGCGAGATCGCGCTCTGGTTCCCCGCGCTCGCCGGCTGATCGACCCGCCTGCCACCTCTCCTCGCGTTTGACCCCGGTCACACCGGGGGACCCCCTAGGGCGGGTGCCCGCCGGCTGCGGGCGCTCCTTCTTCTCGAGGGGGATGCGATGGCAGTGGTGAACCGACCGGAGCGGCTGGCGCCGCTCGCGCAGGAGTGGCGGGCGCAGGCCGACCGCCAGCTGGTCGCGTCGGGCTCGGTGCAGGGGGCGCCCGCGGGCGGCTTCACCCCGGCGCTGCAGGGACAGGCCGCCGCGTGCGCCGAGGCGCTGTCCGCCGCGCTCGTGCGGCTCGCGTCCCGCGCCCGCGCCCAGGCCGAGGGCCTCGACGCGTTCAGCGACGACCTCTCCGGCACGGACGCGGGGGAGGGGGCGCGGTACGGCGACGCTCCCGGTGCCGGCTCGTCCGCCCCGCCGGCACCGCCCACCGGTGGCGAGCCGTCGGGCGGTTCGTCCGGTGGCGCCCCGTCGGCTGGTGGCGCCCCGTCGGCAGGTGGTGGGTCGGGTGGCGGGTCGGGTGGCGGGTCCGGTGGCGCCCCGTCGGACGAGGGCCGCGCGGCGTTCGCGATGCGGCTCGAGACCGATCCCCGCCCGCCCCGCACCCTCGAGGCCGAGCTGATCGGCACCCCGTGGGCGCCGGGGGGCCGGCCCCACCTCGAGGAGTGGGAGCAGGCGCCGACCCCGGGTGCGGACCGTCTGTGGGAGCCCGCCGCGCCGGGCGGTGAGCGCCTGGAGTGGGGTCCCGCACCCGCCGCGCCGCTGGGCGAGCGGCTGGAGTGGCAGTCCGCCCCCACGGTGCCGGACGCCGAGCCCCTGGAGCCCCGGCCCGCCCCCGCGGCGCCGAGCGCCGAGCCGCTGGAGGAGGACCGATGAGCATCGTCCTGCCCACCCCCGCCGAGGTGCCCGTCCTGCACGCGGAGCCGGCGCTGGTCGCGACGTACGGCGAGCAGCACCTCGTCGCGGCCGCGGAGCCCGAGGGCCTGGCCGACTTCGCCCGCGCAGGTGCGCGGGTCGGCGACTGGCAGGGCCGGGGCGCCGCGGCGTACCACGAGGCCAACGGGCCGATCGCGGCCCAGGCCTCGGCGCTGGCCGCCGCGCTGCGCCGGCTGGGTGAGGACGCGACGACCCACGGGGGCCGCCTCGACGAGCTGAGGAGCACCCGCGACGGGCTGGTCGCCCGCCGCGAGGGGCTCCTGGCCCGCCAGGCAGAGCTGCTGGCGGCCTCGCCCCTCGTGCTGCCCACCCTGCTGCCCGTCATCGAGGCCTACCGCGGTGACGTCGCGGCGTTCGACGCCGAGGTGCAGGGGTGGTGGGAGGAGGTGTACGCCGAGGAGCGGCGCATGGCGCAGGTCCTCGACGGTGTCCTTGCGGACGTGCCCGACGGGCCCGTGGGGCCCGCGGGCCCGGGTGGCCCGGGTGGCCCGGGCGATGCCCCGCGGCGGCGCGACCGCTCCGACGACGGTCCACGACCGCCGGCACGTCCCGTCGACCCGTTCGACCGCCGACCCGGTGACCGGGGACCGCTGCCGTACGACCCGTCGCCCGAGGCGCCGCCCGCGCCCCAGCCGCTGCCGTGGGACGCGACGCCCCCCGAGGTGCCGCCCGCCGAGCCGCTGCCCTGGCGGGGCGAGCCCGGTCGCGCTTTCCCGGCCACGGACGGGGGCCGGTCGTGACGATCGACGTCGCCTACGTCGAGGTCGCCGGCCGATCTCGGGAGTGGGACCAGCAGGCCGTCGACCTGCGGGCCGCCGGCGGACAGGTCGGGGGTGTGAGCGGCGCGACCGCCGCGTTCACCCCGGCGGTCCGCGGCGCCGTGTCGGGCTTCTGCACGGCCTGGACCCGGCACGTCGAGGAGCTCGCGGCGGGTGCGGAGGAACGGGCCGACGGCATGCGCGGCGCGATCCGGGACTACCTCGAGACCGACGAGGCCTCGGGCTCCGTCTTCGACCCCGCGGCGCTGCTGCTGCGGGGCGCCCTCGAGGAGCGCCGATGACCACCATCGCCCTGCCGCCACTGCCGCGGACCGTCCCCACCCTCGACGCCGACCCCGACGGGGTCGCGGCCCAGGCCGTCGAGCTGCTGGCCGCCTCGGCCCAGATCGACGACGTCGGCTCCTTCACCGCCGGCGAGGCCCGGGTGGACGGGTGGCAGGGGGGGGCCGGCGCGTCGTACCACGCGGGCCTCCCGGCGTACGGCCGGCAGGCGGACGCCATGAGCCTCGCCCTGCGCCACGTGGGTCGGCGCACCGACGAGCACGCCGACGTGCTGCGCGACCTCGAGGTCCGCCGGGTCGCGGCCGAGGCCGAGCGGGTCGAGCTCGTCGCCAAGATCCGCGACCTCTCCGAGCGCGTGAACGCGCTCCTGGTGCGCACCCGCGGGGTCGAGCTGACCCCGGAGGCCGCCGACGCCGCGGAGGCGGCCGCGGTCGCGCTGGCCGAGGAGGCGGGGCGACTGACCCGGTGGGTCCAGGTCTTCGACCTGGGCCTCGACACCTGGACCCGCGACCTCCTCGCGGAGGAGGCCGCCTACGCTGCCGAGCTCGCCCGCGTGCTCGACCTGGAGCAGGTGGACCGGCTGTACGGCGGGGTCGAGGACCCCGCCGACGCCGCGCTCGCGAGCATGCCGCCACCGGGGTCGGACCCCGAGGAGGTCGCCGAGTGGTGGGCGGGGCTGAGCACGGCCGAGCAGCAGGCGGTGCTCGCCGCCTCGCCCGGGTCCGTGGGCAACCTCGACGGGGTGCCGCCGTCGGCCCGCGACGAGGCCAACCGCGTGCGCCTGACCCGTGACCTCGCCGCGCTGCGCGAGCTCGACGACGACCAGCTCACCGACACCGAGCGCGACATGCTGCGCAACGCGGAGGCAGCGGAGTCCGCGCTCGCCGACGAGCGCACCGACCCCGTGACGGGGGAGCCCGTGCCCGCGTCGCTGCTGATCTACGACCCCACCGCGTTCGGCGGGGACGGGGCGGCGGCGGTGGCCTACGGCGACCTGGAGACGGCGGACCACACCGGTGTCATCGTCCCCGGCATCACGAACACGGGCGCCAACATCGACGGCTTCCACGACGACGCCTGGGCCCTCTACGAGACCACCCGCGGATCGGTCGGGGCCGACGAGAGCGTCGCGACGGTGGCGTGGATCGGGTACGACGCGCCCTCCGACGACGCCGCCGACATGGCGCAGGTGCGCGACCAGGACGCCGCCGCCCGCGGCGCCGAGCGGCTGGCCTCGACCATCGACGGCCTGCGCGCGACGTACACGGGCGCCGGCGAGACCCACCTGACGACCATCGGCCACTCCTACGGCTCGACGACGGTCGGCATCGCCGCGGAGGACCACCACATCGACACCGACGAGCTGGTCTTCCTCGGCAGCCCCGGCGACGGGGGCGACGACCACGACGCGGGCGACTACGAGAACACCGACCGCGAGAACGTGTGGGCCGGCAAGGACAGCCGGGACCCGGTCGCCGTGCTGGGCGAGGGGGGCGCGAGCCTGCCGTTCCAGCTGGGCCCGTTCGGCCTCGGCCCGCCCGGGCTCGGCCTCGTGCCGAACGTCGATCCCCTCGACGTGCTGCCCAACCCCACCAACCCGCTCGGCCCGCTGCAGCAGGGGCCGATCGACCAGCTGGTCGACAAGATCAACCCCGTCGACGACTGGTGGGAGGACAACGACCCGCGCGACGACCTGCCGAGCCCGTACCCCGACTCGGAGGGCCAGCTGGGCACCGACCCCACGAGCGAGGCGTTCGGGGCGCAGCGCTTCGGCGCGGAGCGCTCCGAGGGCAGCTCGAACCCGCTCGACCACCACACCTCCTACTTCGACGAGGGCTCGGAGTCGCTCGACAACCTCGGCCTGATCACGGGCGGGCGCGGCGACGACGTGGAGCGGGTGCCGCACTCCGACACCGGCTGGCTCGGCGACGGCTTCGACCCGGAGCTGACCCGGTGAGGGTCGTGCCCCCCGGCACCCCGACCGGGGACCTGTTCTGGGACCTCCTGCGCCGCCGGCACCCGACCGTCGACGTCGTGCTGCGCCGCCCCGGCGTGGCGGGCGCCGCCGCAGGGGACGTGGACCTGGCCGACGAGCGCGAGCGGGTCGTGCTCGACGTGCCCCGGCTGCTCGAGGCGGCCGGTCTGGGCGCCCTGCTGCCGGACGAGCCCGAGGTGCGCCTGCTCGCCGGGGGCAGCCCGGACGCGGTGCGCTGGCACGCCCGCGTGGCCCGCACGGTGGAGGAGCCCACGGCGACGGACGCGGTCGAGCGTCTCGCCTCGCTGCTCGCGGGCCGCGGCCAGGAGGTACGGCGCACCACCGGGCCCGCGCTCGCGGTGCTGCACGCGGGGGGTCCACAGGGGCGCTGCCGCGCGTCGTACGCCCCCGGCACGCAGCGGTGGGTGCTCGAGCGTTGGAGCCCGGCGGTGCGGGTCGGACGGGAGCGGGCCCGGGCCTTGCGGACCGAGGCGGCCCGCGCGGTCGCGGACGGGCGACCGCACCCCTTGCCCTGACCTGTGATCGCCGTCACAATCGCGGCACGGTCGCCCGACGGCGGCGGCCATGCCGGAGGGACACCCGTTGAGCACCACCGCCGCACCCGGGGAGACCACCCCGACCACCCCGACCACCTCGACCGCCCCCATCCCCGTGCTCGGCGACCCGGCCGACGCCCCGCCGCCCGTGCTGGTCGACGACCGGCTGGCGTGGTGGGCCGAGCACACGCCCGACGCACCGGCGATGACCTACCGCGGGCGCACGTGGACGTGGGCGCAGTGGGACGAGCGGGTGCGACGGCTCGTGGGGGCGCTCTCGGCGGCGGGCATCGGGCGCGGCGACGTCGTCTCGTTCCTCGACAAGAACCACCCGGCCTGCGTCGAGCTCTCCCTGGCGGCGGCGTCGCTGGGTGCGGCCAACGCGATCGTCAACTGGCGCAGCGCCGGCGACGAGGTCGACTACGCGGTCAACGACTCGGGCGCCCGCCTGCTCGTCGTCGGCGAGGAGCTGCTGCCGACCATCGACGCGATCCGCGACCGCCTCGTCGCCGTCGAGCGCATCGTGGTCGTCACCCCCGACGGGACGACGGAGGGCGGGGAGCCCGACGAGTACGAGGCGTGGCTCGCCGCCGCGACCCCGCGACCCCGCGACCCTGCCGTGGAGCCCGACGACACCTGCCTGGTCATGTACTCCTCGGGCACGACGGGCCGGCCGAAGGGCGTCATGCTGACGCACCGCAACATGGTCAGCCACACAGTGAACGGCCACGACGGCTGGACCTTCGAGCCCGACGACGTCTCGCTGGTGGCGATGCCGCTGTTCCACGTGGGCGGCTCGTCGTACGTGCTGTTCGGCATCCACGACGGCATCCGGTCGATCATGACGCGGGAGCCCGACGGCGCCTCGCTGGCGGGCGCGATCATGGCCGGCGCCACCAAGACCTTCCTCGTGCCCGCCGTCCTCGCCCAGGTGCTGCAGTCCGGCCCCGACGCGATCAAGCTGTTCTCCGCCCTGACGGGCTACACGTACGGCGCGGCCCCGATGCCGCCGCCGCTCCTGCGCGCGGCGATGCAGGCGTGGCCCGCCACCGACTTCATCCAGGTCTACGGCCTCACCGAGGTCGCGGGCGTGGCCACGCACCTCATGCCCGAGCACCACCGCGACGCCGAGCACCCGGAGCGTCTGGTCTCCGCCGGGGTCGCGCTCCCCCAGATGGAGGTGCGGGTCGTCGACCCGGCGACGCTCGAGGACGTCGCGGTCGGCGAGAACGGCGAGATCTGGTTGCGGGGCCCGCAGGTGATGAAGGGCTACCTCGGCAAGCCGGAGGAGACGGCGAAGGTCATCACGGCCGACGGCTGGTTCCGCTCCGGCGACGTGGGCCGCCTCGACGCCGAGGGCTTCCTCTACGTGCACGACCGCATCAAGGACATGATCATCTCGGGCGGGGAGAACATCTACAGCCCCGAGGTCGAGCGGGTGCTGGCCGAGCACCCGGCGGTGCTCGAGTGCGCCGTGATCGGGGTGCCGGACGACCGGTGGGGCGAGACGGTCAAGGCGGTCGTGGCGCTGAAGCCGGGCACGGAGGCGACGGAGCAGGAGATCGTCGACTTCTGCCGCGAGCGGCTCGCGCACTTCAAGTGCCCCCGCAGCGTCGACGTCCTCCCGGCCCTGCCGCGCAACCCGACGGGCAAGATCCTCAAGAAGGACCTGCGGGCGCCGTACTGGGACGGGCGGTCCTCGACGATCGTGTGAGACCGGCGGGCACCGTCCGTTCACCCGGCACGGGGATGATGCCCGGGTGAGCGACCTCCTCCACGACCCGCTGCGGCGGGCCCACCTCGCGCCCGCGCCCCGCACCCTCGTCGACGTCTTCCGCGACACCGCGGCCCAGGCGGCCGAGGAGCCGGCCGTCGACGCCGGGGCGGGGGTGCTGACCTACGCCGAGCTCGAGGAGGCCGCGGACGCGCTGGCCGAGGAGCTGGCCGGCCTCGGCGTGGGGCCCGGCGACAAGGTCGGCATCCGCGTCACGTCGGGCACGACGGACCTGTACGTCGCGATCCTCGGCGTGCTGCTGGCCGGCGCCGCCTACGTGCCGGTCGACGCGGACGACCCGGAGGAGCGCGCCCGCCTGGTGTTCGGCGAGGCCCGGGTCGCGGCCGTCGTCGGCGACGACCTCGCGGTCGACGTACGTCGGGAGGCGGCGCCGCGCGAGCGGGAGGAGCCGACGCCCGACGACGACGCCTGGGTGATCTTCACGTCGGGCTCGACCGGCACGCCGAAGGGCGTGGCCGTCACCCACCGCAACGCGGCCGCGTTCGTCGACGCGGAGGCGCGGATGTTCCTGACGCAGGCCCCGCTCGGCGTCGGCGACCGGGTCATGGCCGGGCTCTCCGTCGCGTTCGACGCGAGCTGCGAGGAGATGTGGCTCGCGTGGCGCTACGGCGGGTGCCTCGTCCCCGCGCCGCGGGCGCTGGTGCGCTCGGGCGTCGACGTGGGCCCGTGGCTCGTGGCCAACCGCGTCACGGTCGTCTCCACGGTGCCGACCCTCGTCGCGCTGTGGCCGGCCGAGGCGCTCGAGCGGGTCCGCCTGCTCATCATGGGCGGCGAGGCCTGCCCGCCCGAGCTCGCCGCTCGCCTCGTGCGCCCGGGCCGCGAGGTGTGGAACACGTACGGGCCCACCGAGGCCACCGTCGTGGCCTGCGGCTGCGAGCTCACCGGCGAGGCGCCGGTGCGCATCGGCCTCCCGCTCGACGGGTGGGACCTCGCGGTCGTCGACCCGGCGACCGGCGAGCCCGTCGCCGAGGGCGAGCAGGGCGAGCTGATCATCGGCGGCGTCGGCCTGGCCCGCTACCTCGACCCGGCCAAGGACGCCGAGAAGTACGCGCCGATGCCGACGCTGGGCTGGGAGCGTGCCTACCGCTCCGGCGACGTCGTGGTGAACGACCCGGCCGGGCTGCTCTTCGCGGGGCGCGCCGACGACCAGGTCAAGCTGGGCGGGCGGCGCATCGAGCTCGGCGAGGTCGACTCGGCGCTGCTGGCCCTGCCCGGCGTGCACGGCGCGGCGGCCGCGGTCCGGCGTACGGCGGCGGGCAACCAGCTGCTCGTCGGCTACGTCGCCGTCGACCCCTCCTTCGACCCGCCCTCGGCGCTCGACCGGCTGCGCGCCGCCATGCCCGCCGCGCTGGTGCCGCGGCTGGCGGTCGTCGACACGCTGCCGACCCGCACGTCGGGCAAGGTCGACCGCGACGCGCTGCCCTGGCCACTGCCGGGCGCGGCCGGGGGCGCGGCCGGGGGAGCGGGCGGGGCCGGTGGGGCGGGCGCCGACCTGTCCGACACCGAGTCGTGGATCGCCCAGCTGTGGCTCGACGTGCTCGGCGCGGAGGTCACCGCCCCGACCGACGACTTCTTCGACCTGGGCGGCGGCAGCCTGACGGCCGCGCAGATCGTCTCCCGCCTGCGGACCCGGTTCCCCGAGGTCACCGTCGGCGACGTCTACGAGCGACCGACCGTCGGCGTCCTCGCGGCGCACCTGGACACGCTCGCGGGCCCGTCGGCGACCACGACGGACCGCTCCGTGCGCCCCATCCCGGCGAAGAGCCAGCGGGGCCAGGTGCTCGGCACCCTGCTCGCGCGCGCCGTCGGCGGGCTGCGGTGGGTGGCCTGGGCCATGATCGGCTCCACGCTGCTCGCCGAGGTGGCCGGCCTGGGGTGGCTGCCGTCGTACCCGTGGTGGGTGCTGGTGCTCGTCTGGGCCGCGGCCCTCACGCCGCCCGGGCGGATGCTTCTGTCGGCCGCGCAGGCGCGCCTGCTGCTGCGGGGCGTCGAGCCGGGCACCTACCCGCGCGGGGGCAAGGTCCACCTGCGGATCTGGCTGGCCGACCGGCTGGCCGACGAGATCGGCGCGACGGCGCTCGCCGGGGCCCCGCTCATGACCTGGTACGCGCGGCTGCTGGGCGCCGACGTCGGCCGCGACGTCGACCTGCACTCGCTGCCGGGCATCACGGGCATGCTGCGCCTGGGCCGGGGCGCCTCCGTCGAGCCCGAGGTCGACCTGTCGGGCTGGTGGATCGACGGCGACGTCGTGCACGTCGGCCGGATCGAGGTCGGGCCGCGCGCCCGCGTGGGCGCCCGCTCGACGCTGTGCCCCGGCGCGAGCGTGGGCGCCGACGCCGAGGTCGCCGCCGGGTCGGCGGTCTTCGGCGCGGTGCCCGCCGGGGAGTTCTGGGCCGGGTCGCCCGCCCGCCGGCGGCGCAAGGCCGCGCGGGGTCCGTGGCAGGACCGGCCGGCACGCTCGCGCGCCTGGATCGGTGCGTACGCCGTCAGCGCCGCCGTCGTCGGCACCCTGCCGGCCCTCGCGGTGCTCGTGGGTCTCCTCGTGGCGCTGCCGGGCATCGGCGACGTCGAGGGGTACGGCGGACTGCTCGCCCACCTGCTCGTGCGCGCGCCCCTGGGGGTGCTGGCGGGCCTGCTCGTCCTCGCCGCGCTCGTGCTCCTCGTCGTGCGCGTCTGCGCGCTCGGCGTGCGCACCGGCGTCCACCCCGTGCGCAGCGGGCCCGCGCTCGCGGTCTGGACGACGATGCGGGTGCTCGACGAGGCCCGCACGTGGCTCTTCGGGCTCTACTCCTCCTCGCTGACGCCGTGGTGGCTGCGGGCGCTCGGCGCCCGCATCGGGCCGGGCGTCGAGGCGTCGACGGTGCTGATGATCCCATCGCTGACCCAGGTCAACGAGCACGCGTTCCTCGCCGACGACACCCTCATCGGGGGCTACGAGCTGGGCGGCGGCTGGCTGCGGGCCGAGCGGGTCAAGATCGGCAAGCGCGCCTTCGTCGGCAACTCGGGCATGGCCGCGCCGGGCCGCAAGGTCCCCAAGGCGTCGCTCGTCGCCGTGCTCTCCGCGGCCCCCCGGCGCAAGACGGCCCGCTCGGGCGCCTCGTGGCTCGGCAGCCCGCCGGCGCCGCTGCGCCGTACCGCGGAGGAGGCCGACGCGAGCCGCACCTACGCCCCGCCCCGGCGCCTGCACGTCTTCCGGGCGCTGGTGGAGCTGTGCCGCCTCGTGCCCGTGGTGGTCTCGGTCGCGCTCACCGTCGGCGTCGTCGTCGCCCTGGGGGCGCTGCTCGACACCGGGCACCCGGCGCTCGGTGTGCTCCTCGCCGTGCTGCTCGTCGGCCCCGTGCTCGCGGTCGGGGGACTCGTGGCGGCCGTCGTCGCGACGGGCGCGAAGTGGCTGCTGGTCGGGCGGATGCGGCCCGGCAACCACCCGCTGTGGAGCTCGTTCGTGTGGCGCAACGAGCTCGCCGACACCTTCGTCGAGACCCTCGCCGTGCCGTGGTTCGCGCGCACCGTGACGGGCACGCCGCTGCTCAACGTGTGGTTCCGCTCCATGGGCGCCCACATCGGTCGCGGCGTGTGGTGCGACACCCACTGGCTGCCCGAGGCCGACCTCGTCCACCTGCACGACGGGGCGACGGTCAACTCCGGGACCGTGGTGCAGACCCACCTCTTCCACGACCGCGTCCTGACCATGGACCGCGTCGTGCTGCACCGGGGCGCGACCCTCGGCCCGAACAGCGTGATCCTGCCCGCGGCCGAGCTGGGCCGTCACGCTACGGTCGGACCCGTGTCCCTGGTCATGCGTGGTGAGTCCGTCCCCGGCGGGACCGTCTGGATCGGCAACCCGATCGGCCCCTGGGCCGAGCCGCCGGCCCCGGGCACGGGCGGCGTGCCCGAGCCGGCCGCGGTGACCGCGTGAGCGGCCTGCCCAGCGCCGACGACTACCTGCCCGGTCACGGCGACCGCTCGTGGGGCGCGCGGTCCTACGCGCTCGACCTGACCTACGGCCTCGAGGGCAACCGGCTCGACGGCGAGGCCCGCATCCGGGCCGAGGTGCTCGAGCCCACCGACCGCCTCGTGCTCGACCTCGCCGGTCTCGACGTCGCCAAGGTGAGCGTCGACGGCAAGCCGCCCGCCAAGTTCAGCACCCGCCGCGGCCGCCTCGTGGTCAAGCTGCGCGAGGAGGCCGAGCCCGGCGCCGAGCTCGCCCTCGTGGTCAAGTACGGCGGACGCCCCGAGCCGCTGGTCGAGAAGCACCACGGCGACGCGGGGTGGGAGGAGCTCACCGACGGCGTCATCGTCGCCGGCCAGCCCCACGGCGCCCCCACGTGGTTCCCGTGCAACGACCGGCCCGACGACAAGGCGACCTACCGCATCACGGTCACCACGGCCGCCGGCTACACGGTCGTCTCCAACGGCCTGCTGGTCGAGCGCCGGCGACGGGGGAGCGGGGAGTCCTGGACCTACGAGATGGACGCGCCCATGGCGACCTACCTCGCGACCGTCCAGATCGGGCGCTACGACATCGTCGAGCACGACGCCCCCGTCCCGCTGGTCTCGGCCGTGCCCCAGGGCACGGCGCGCGAGCGGAGCGCGGCGTACGACGCCGGCTTCGGCCGCCAGGCCGACATGGTCCGCGCGTTCGAGGGCTGGTTCGGGCCCTACCCGTTCGCCTCCTACGCCGCGGTCGTGACCGGCGACGACCTGGAGATCCCGCTCGAGAGCCAGAGCCTGTCGACCTTCGGCAAGAACTTCGTCTCCGAGGACTGGGACCAGGTGCGCCTCGTGGCCCACGAGCTGGCCCACCAGTGGTTCGGCAACGCCGTCACCCTCGCCCGGTGGCGCGACATCTGGCTGCACGAGGGCTTCGCCTGCTACAGCGAGTGGCTGTGGTCGGAGGAGTCGGGCCACGAGAGCGCCGCGTGGTGGGCCGAGCACCACCACGCCCGGCTCGCCGAGCAGGACCAGGACCTCGTGCTCGCCGATCCCGGTCCGGAGCTCATGTTCGACGACCGCGTCTACAAGCGCGGCGCCCTGGCGCTGCACGTGCTGCGCGGAGCGGTGGGGGACGAGGCGTTCTTCGGGTTGCTGCGCTCGTGGGTCGCCGAGCACCGCGGCGGCTCGGTCACGACGGAGGACTTCCTGGCCCACGCCTCGGCCGCGACGGGCGCCGACGTCGGGGTGCTGCTCTACGCCTGGCTCACCGAGGCGGACCTGCCCGACCTGCCGGCCTGAGCGCCGGCCCGCCTGTCGGTCTCCCGGCCTGCCGCGCCGGCCCGCGGGCGCTCCGCCGCTCCGCCGCTCCGCCGCTCCGCCGTACCCCCGGACGACGGACGCCGTGCGGTGACGGGCCGTGGCCCGCCCCCGCACGGCGTCCGTGGGGTGCTGGTGGTGCGGGAGCCTCAGGCCCAGCGCTCGTGGCGCGGGGTGAAGGTGAGGCCGCGGTCGCCCGTGTAGACCTGCTTCGGGCGGGCGATCTTCTGCTCCTTGTCCTGCACGAGCTCGTCCCACTGCGCGAGCCAGCCCGGCGTGCGGCCGATCGCGAAGAGCACGGTGAACATCTCCGGCGGGAACTGCAGCGCCTCGTAGATGAGACCCGAGTAGAAGTCCACGTTCGGGTAGAGCTTGCGCTTGACGAAGTACTCGTCCTCGAGCGCGATCTTCTCCAGCTCGAGGGCGATCTCCAGGAGCGGGTTGACCCCGGTGACCTCGAAGACGTCGTCGGCGGCCTTCTTGATGATCCGGGCGCGCGGGTCGTAGTTCTTGTAGACCCGGTGGCCGAAGCCCATGAGGCGCTCGTTGCCGTTCTTCACCCCGTCGATGAACGCCGGGATGTTCTCCTTGCTGCCGATGCGCTTCAGCATCCGCAGCACCGCCTCGTTGGCGCCGCCGTGCAGCGGGCCGAAGAGCGCGCCGATGCCGGAGGCCACGGCCGAGTACGGGTCGACCTGCGAGGAGCCGACGGAGCGGACCGCGTTGGTCGAGCAGTTCTGCTCGTGGTCGGCGTGGAGGATGAAGAGCACGTCGAGGGCCTTCACCAGGCGCTCGTCCGGCTCGTACTTCACCTCGCTCATCTTGAAGAGCATCGAGAGGAAGTTGGCCGTGTAGGACAGGTCGTTGTCCGGGTACACGTACGGCTTGCCCTGCGCGTGGCGGAACGACCAGGCGCCCAGGGTCGGCATCTTGGCGATCATGCGGACGATCTGCATGTGCCGGTTCGCCGGGTCCGCGATGTCGCGCGCCGCGGGGTAGAACGTCGAGAGGGCCCCCACCGACGACATCAGCATCCCCATCGGGTGCGCGTCGTAGCGGAAGCCCTGCATCAGCGACTTCACGTTCTCGTGGACGAACGTGTGGAACGTGATCTCGTGCTCCCACGCGTCGTACTGCTCCTTGGTGGGCAGCTCGCCGTGGATGAGCAGGTAGGCGACCTCGAGGAACGTCGAGCTCTCGGCCAGCTGCTCGATGGGGTAGCCCCGGTACTCCAGGATGCCCTTGTCGCCGTCGATGTAGGTCACCGCGCTGCGACACGAGGCGGTGTTGGTGAACCCGGGGTCGTAGACCGCCAGGCCGGGCTGCTCGTCGTCCGTCTTGATCTTGCCCAGGTCGGCGGCGCGGATGGTGCCGTCGACGATGGGGAGGTCGTACTCCTGACCCGTGCGGTTGTCACGGATGGTCAGGGAGGCGCCCGCAGTTCCTGCGTCGGTCACGTCGACTCCTCGTCGGTCGGGCGGGCGCGCCCGGGGGTGCACCCTGCCGGATGGGATCGTCGCCCAACCTAGCCCTCCCGCCCGACCGTTCTCCTGGGGGGCTGGTTACCGGCGGGTACGACGGAGGGTCGCGGCCGTTTTGACCCCCTCCCGCCGGGCTGCGTATCGTGACCCGTCGCGTCCCCTGCCGCGTCGAGGTCGCCCGGATCCCTCCGGGAGCGACGACCCCGGTGCAGATCCGGACGGCCCACCAGGTGGGTCGAGCCGGGCCGTGTTCGTCAGAGGACGTGGTTCCACCCCACCCGACGGGGACCTCCCGTCGGGACCGACGAACGAGAAGAAGGCTCATCGTGCGTACGTACGCCCCGAAGCCCGCTGACATCCAGCGTGAGTGGCACGTCATCGACGCGACCGACGTGGTCCTCGGCCGCCTCGCCGTGCAGACGGCCAACCTCCTGCGCGGCAAGCACAAGCCGCAGTTCGCCCCCAACGCCGACACGGGCGACTTCGTCGTCATCGTGAACGCCGAGAAGGTCGCGCTGTCCGGCAACAAGAAGACGACGAAGGTCGCCTACCGTCACTCGGGCTACCCGGGCGGTCTCACGGCCACCCCCATCGGTGAGCTCCTGGAGAAGGACGCGCGCAAGGCGATCGAGAACGCGGTGTGGGGCATGCTCCCCAAGAACCGCCTCGGCCGGCAGCAGCTGAAGAAGCTCAAGGTCTACTCCGGCCCCGAGCACCCGCACAGCGCCCAGCAGGCCAAGCCCTTCGAGATCACCCAGATCTCGCAGTGACGCTGGCCTCCACCGACACCGCCATCGCGCACCCCCGTACTTCCCAGGATCAGTGAGGAACACCGTGAGCACTTCCGAGACCGAGGTCGAGGAGACCTTCGAGGTCAACGAGCAGGGCATCGCCTACAGCAGCGAGAGCGCCCCCAGCGCCGACGCCCCCGAGCGCATCGCCACGATCGCCCCGTCGGCGGCCACCGGCCGTCGCAAGGAGGCCGTCGCCCGCGTCCGCATCGTGCCGGGCACCGGCGTCTGGACCATCAACGGCCGCACGCTCGACTCGTACTTCCCGAACAAGCTGCACCAGCAGGTCGTGAACGAGCCGTTCGCGACGACGCAGCTCGAGGGCCGCTTCGACGTCATCGCCCGCATCCACGGCGGCGGCATCACCGGTCAGGCCGGCGCCCTGCGTCTCGGCGTGGCCCGCGCCCTCAACGCGGTCGACGTCGACGCCAACCGTCCCTCGCTCAAGAAGGCCGGTCTGCTGCGTCGCGACGCGCGCGTCATCGAGCGCAAGAAGGCCGGTCTCAAGAAGGCCCGCAAGGCTCCGCAGTTCAGCAAGCGCTGATCGCGGTCCTGCGTCTTCCTTCGTGACGCGACTCTTCGGCACGGACGGGGTCCGGGGCCTGGCCAACGGTGTGCTCACCGCTGAGCTGGCCCTGGACCTTTCCGTTGCTGCCGCCCACGTGCTCGCCGAGTCCGGCGAGCTCTCCCACCGCGACGGGTCCCGCCCGCTGGCCGTCGTGGGCCGCGACACGCGCGTCTCGGGGCAGTTCCTCGAGGCCGCCGTGGTCGCCGGCCTCGCCTCGGCCGGCGTCGACGTCCTGCTCCTGGGCGTCCTGCCGACCCCCGCGGTGGCCCACCTGACCGACGCGCTCGACGCCGACCTCGGCGTCATGCTGTCGGCCTCGCACAACCCGATGCCGGACAACGGCATCAAGTTCCTCTCGCGTGGCGGCGTCAAGCTCGACGACGCCCTCGAGCAGGCCATCGAGGCCCGCCTGCGCGAGCCGTGGCAGCGCCCGACGGGGGCAGCGGTCGGCCGCGTCACGCCGTACCCCGGCGGGCAGGAGCAGTACGTCGCGCACCTCGCCGGCACGCTGGGCACGTCGCTGAGCGGCCTGCGCCTCGTGCTCGACTGCGCCGAGGGTGCGGCGAGCGAGGTCGGTCCCGCGGCGCTGCGTGCCGCCGGCGCCGAGGTCGTGGCCATCCACGCCTCGCCGGACGGGCTCAACATCAACGACGGCTGCGGGTCCACGCACCTCGGGCCCCTGCGTGCCGCCGTGCTCGCGCACGGCGCCGACGCCGGGTTCGCGCTCGACGGCGATGCCGACCGCTGCCTGGCGGTCGACGCCGACGGGGAGGTCGTCGACGGCGACCAGATCCTCGCCGTGCTCGCCGTGGCCCTCAAGGACGCCGGCGAGCTCGCCGGTGACACCGTCGTGGCGACCGTCATGAGCAACCTCGGGTTCACCCGCGCCCTGGCCGCGCACGGCATCGCCGTGTCGGCCACGCAGGTGGGCGACCGCTACGTGCTGGAGGAGATGAACGCCGCCGGCCGCGTGCTGGGCGGCGAGCAGTCGGGCCACGTCGTCATGCGTCGTCACGCCACGACGGGCGACGGGCTGCTGACGGCGCTCCACGTCGCGCAGCGGATGGCGGTCACGGGGGAGAGCCTCGCGGCCCTCGCCGGCGTCATGACGCGGATGCCGCAGGTGCTCGTGAACGTGCCCGACGTCGACAAGGCCCGCACCGACGACGACGTGCTGCAGGAGGCGGTCGCCGCGGAGCAGTCCCGCCTCGGCGACTCCGGTCGCATCCTGCTGCGGGCCTCGGGCACCGAGCCGCTCGTGCGCGTGATGGTCGAGGCGACGACGGACACCGAGGCGCGCGACGTCGCGGACCGGCTCGCCGACGTCGTACGCCGGCGCCTGACCCTGGCCTAGGCCCGCCCGCCGCTGCCGCTGCAGCGGCCTTGACACAAAGGTGCCCCCGTCGGTCCGACCGACGGGGGCACCTGCTCGTGCGGGGTGGATCAGTGGCGGCGGTCGGCCACGTCGCCCTCGACCTCGATGTGCTCCTTGCGGACGTCCTCGCCGACGGTCTCCTCGTCGACGACCGTCTCGGTGCCGAGACGCACCCGCTCGACGGGCTCGGCGGTCTTCTGCACGACGGGCTTCTCCTCGTGCAGCACGACCTCGTGCTCCTCCTCCGAGATGGTCGGGCCGTCGAGGGCCTGGCCGGCGTTCGCCTCGGTGATGGGCTCGGTCTCGAGCACCGCGTGCTCCTTGCGGACCGGGACGGTCTGCGTGACGTGCTCGGTGGTGACGTACTTGCGGAGCCGGGCGCGGCCCGCCTCCTGCGTGGTGGTGCCGACCTCGACGTGCTCCTCGGAGCGGGTCATGGCCTCGTCCGTGGTGCGACCGGACGTGTCGTGGCCGACGGGCGCACGACCGGTGGTGACGGAGTCCGTGCCCGCGGTGTGGTGGCCGGCGGTCGCGTCGTGGCCCACGGTCGTGTCCGTCGTGTGCGTGTCGTGCGTGTCGTGGCCGACGTGCTGGCCGCGGTGCCCGGCGTAGTGCTGCCAGAGACGGGCCTCCTCGGCCTCGTCCAGGTGGCCGCCGTCGACGTCGATCGAGGGGGCGTCCTTGATCTGGTCCTTGGTGAACGGCACCGTCAGGCGGTCGCCGTCGAGGGTCGCGTCGGTCACCGGCACGAAGGACTCCTTCATCCCGAACAGCCCCGTGTTCACGGTGACGAACTCCGGCTGACCGGTGGAGTCGTTGAGGTAGAGCTGCCCGACCTTGCCGATCTTGTCCCCGCTCTGGGTGTAGGCGGTGGTGCCGATGGCGTCGCGGGCCTGGGTCTCGTTGAGCATGTGGTTCTCCTTCTGAGGTTCCCCGTTGCTGACCGCCCACCGGTACCCGCGTCGGGCGTCCTAGACGTGGGAGGCGGCAATTTTCTGAAATTCGGACGAAACGGCGATCAGACCGGGTGAACCGCGCGGATCGGGTAACCGGTGGTCCGCGGGGCACGACGAAGGAGAGCGACGTGACACGACACCACAGGGACGACCGGCCCACCGAGGGCGGCGGCGCCAGCACCTTCGACGCCGTGCAGGAGCGGCGGCGGACGGCCGTCGACGACTCGGCTGCACGCGACCGCTTCGCGGGGCTCAACCTCGGGGCCTGCTTCTTCGGGTGGCTCGTGGCCGTGGCCGTGGCGATCCTGCTCACCAGCATCGTCGGCGCCGTGGTCGCGGCCGTCGGCTCCTCGACCGGCATCACGCAGACCGACGCCGAGCGGGAGAGCGGCACGATCGGGGTGACCGCGGCCGTCGTGCTGCTGGTCGTCCTGCTGGTCGGCTACTACGCCGGGGGCTACGTCGCGGGGCGCATGTCGCGCTTCGACGGCGGGCGCCAGGGGGTGGGCGTCTGGGTCATCGGGCTCGTCGTGACGATCGCGGCCGTCGTGCTCGGCGCCGTCTTCGGCTCGCAGTACAACATCCTCGACCGCGTCAGCCTGCCCCGGATCCCCGTCTCCACTCAGGACCTCAGCATCGGCGCCGTGATCACCGCGCTCGCGGTCGTGGCCGGCACCCTGCTCGCCGCCGTGCTCGGCGGCAAGGTCGGCCACCGCTACCACGACCGCGTCGACCGCGCCGTGATCCGGCACTGACCCCCCGCACCCCCCCGCACCTTCCCGGTCCTTCGACGGCACGCCCGACGCCGTCTCCCCGGGTGACGACCTCCGACAGGACGTCGCCCACCCACCTGCGGCGGAGCACCTCGGCCCCGCAGAGCACGAACCGCATGGCTCCACCACCCAGGAGGAACAGATGACCGACCCATCCACCACCGAAAAGGCCCAGGCCGCCGCGTCCACCGCGGTCGACGAGGGCCGTCACGTCACCGGCGTCGCCAAGGACGAGGCGCAGAACGTGGCCTCCGAGGTCTCCGCGCAGACGCGCCAGCTCGTGGGCGAGACCCGCCAGCAGGTCGCGCAGCAGCTCGACGACCAGTCGCGGCAGCAGCGGGACAAGCTGGTCGGCACGCTCGGCACCCTGAGCGACGACCTGTCGCAGATGGCCGACCGCAGCGAGAGCTCCGGCCTCGCCGTGCAGGCCGCCCGCGAGGTCGCCGACCGCACCCGCTCGCTGCAGTCCTACCTCGACGGCCGCGACCCCAGCGAGCTCCTCGACGACGCACGTGACTTCGCCCGTCGTCGTCCGGGCGTGTTCCTGCTCGGCGCGCTCGTCGCCGGCGTGGTCGCCGGCCGCGTGGTGCGCGGGGCCAAGGACGCCCCGCAGGCCGGCGCCGGCAGCACGGCCCCCACCCCGACGACGCCCGTGGCTCCCGTGGCCACGCCCACGTCCGGCTACAGCTCGGGCTCGGGCTACGGCTCGGGCTACGCGGCCCCCGGGTACGGCGAGACCCCCGGCGCCGTCGGCTCCTACCCGCCGCCGCCGGTGAGCCCCACCCCGGTCTCGGCCCCGCCCGTCGGCCAGGGCTACGGCAGCGACCCGCTCGCCGGTGACACCCGTCCGCAGCACGTCGCGGACCCGGGCCAGGGCCTCCCGCCCCTCCCGCCGCTCCCGGGCGAGACGCCCGGCACGGTCGACCCGGGCCCCGCCCTCGACGACGACGGGCCGATGGGGACGAACGCCGCCGGCTACGGCCGCCGCGACGGCCTCGAGGGGCCCGCGTGAGCACCCCCGTCAACCCCCCGCCCCACGATCCGGCGGGTCCGCGCAGCCACGGCGGTGAGCGGAGCCTCGGCGAGATCGTCAGCGACGTCTCCCAGGACCTCAGCACGCTCGTCAAGCAGGAGCTCGACCTCGCGAAGGCGGAGCTCAAGCAGGAGGCGACCCAGGCCGGCAAGGGCGCCGGCATGCTCGGCGGTGCCGCGGTCGCGGGCCACCTCGTGCTGGTGTTCCTGTCGCTGACGCTCATGTTCCTGCTCGACAACTGGATGCCGATCGAGCTCGCCGCGCTCATCACCACGCTCCTGTGGGCCGTGGCCGCCGGCGTGCTCGCCGCCCTCGGTCGTTCCGAGCTGAAGAAGGCCAACCCCCAGCTGCCGAAGACGCAGCAGACCCTCAAGGAGGACGCATCATGGGCCAGAGCCCAGAAGAGCTGACCGCAGAGATCGCCCGGACCCGTGGCGCCCTCGCCTCGGACCTCGACGAGCTGCAGGACAAGGTGAGCCCGAGCGCCATCGTCGACCGCAAGAAGGCCGCGGCCCGCGAGCGCGTGCTGGGTGTGCGGGAGAAGGTCATGGGGGGCGCCAACGACGCCCGCGGCAAGGTCGCCGGCGGGGCCGAGGGTGCGTCCAACGCCGCCTCGAACGTCGCCTCGCAGGCGGCCGACACCGCGCACCAGGCAGCCGAGACCGCCCAGCAGCGCTACGACGGCGCCCCGCTGGCCGCCGGCGTGGCCGCCTTCGGCCTCGGCATGGTCATCTCCGCGCTGATCCCGGCGAGCAAGGTCGAGGCCCGCGCGGCCGCGCAGGTCACCGACACGATCAAGGAGCAGGCGGCGCCCCTCGTGGACGACGCCAAGGCTGCGGCCGCCGACGTGGGCCAGAGCCTGCGCGACAGCGCCGCCTCCTCGGTCGAGGAGGTCAAGCAGACCGCGCAGGACGCGGCCTCGCACGTGCAGGAGGAAGGCGCGTCGTCGGCGCAGAACGTGAAGTCCGAGACGACGAGCTGACACCGCGTCGGCCGTCCTCGGGCGCCCGACGTCCCACCGACCCCGGGTCCCCGTGCTTGCACGGGGGCCCGGAGTCGTCTGCGGGGGGCCTCAGTCCGCGTCGCCGACGACCGTGCCGTGCGGGCGACCGGGGTCGTCGTACGCCGGCTCCGGCTCGCCGGCGCGGCAGGCCTCCATCTGCGCGCAGACGGCGGCGCCGTAGAAGAGCGCGCCCGCGGAGAGCAGCGCCCACAGCAGCAGGGCGATCACGCCCGTCAGCGGGCCGTAGACGGTGCTGAACGAGCCGGTCGCCCCGACGTACGCCGCGAGCCCGCCCGACGCGACGAGCACCAGCACCACCGTCACGGCCGAGCCGAACGCGACCCACGACAGCGCCGGCTGCCGGCGCCGCGGCGCCCGCTCGAGCAGCACCGCGATGGTGACGACGAGGAGCAGGATCCCGACGGGCCAGCGCCCGACGCTCCAGGCGGTCTGCGCGGTCTCGCCCCACCCGTACTCGGTCGCCATGGCCTCGACGAACGTGGGGCCGGTGACGAGGAGCAGGAACCCGATGCCGACCGGGCCGGCCAGGCAGGCGGCCAGGAGGGCGGCGCGGCCGTACTTCGCGGGCGCCGGCCGGTCACGCCGGATCCCGTAGACGCGGTTGGTGCCGCGCTCGACCTGCGCCATCGCCACCGTCATCGAGAACAGCGCGAAGGCGAGACCGCCGCCGAGCGCGATCTCGCCCGCCATCTCCTGGGCGTCCTCGTCGCCGTCGGCGTCGTCGGCCTGGGTGAGGGCGTCGACGAGCGCGTCGTCGCCGGCGGTGCCGGGCGAGACGGCGTCGACGGTGGCCGCGATGACCTTCGCGGGCCGCTCCGCGTCGAGGTCGGCGGCCAGGCCCGTCAGGGCCAGCAGGAACGGCACCACGGCCAGGGTCGCCTGGAGGGCGAGGGCCCGGCTGCTGCTGAACCCGTCGCCGTACCGGAACCGCACGAACGCGTCGACGAGCACCCGGCGCACGCCGACGCGGCGCAGCAGGTGGAACGCGTCCTCGGCGTCGAGCTCGTCGCCGTCCATCTCGGTGGTCACGGGCACGAGGCGCGCGGTGGTCATGGGGTCACGGTGCCGCACCCGGCGGGCCGGCGCCGCACCGGGTGGGCGCGCGCCAACCGGCGGGTCCGTAGCGTCGCCAGCATGACCAACACACCCGACAAGATCGTCTACACCGCCCGCGCCACCGTCACCGGTGGTCGCCAGGGCCGGGCCCGGTCCGAGGACGGGGTCCTCGACCTCGACCTCACCGCGCCGAAGGAGACCGGCGGCCCCGGCACGGGCACGAACCCCGAGCAGCTGTTCGCCGTCGGGTACGGCGCGTGCTTCCAGGGCGCGCTCGGGCTCGTCGCGAAGAAGGCGGGCGTCGACGCGTCCGGGTCGACGCTCGACATCGCCGTGGGCTTCGGTCCCGACGCCACCTCCTTCGCCCTCACCGTCGACATCACGGCGACCATCCCGGGCGTCGACGACGCCACCGCGCAGGACCTCGTCGAGCAGGCCCACCAGGTCTGCCCGTACTCCCGCGCCACCCGCGGCAACGTCCCCGTGACGGTGCGCGGCGTGGGGGCCTGAGCCCCGGAAAACCCGTCGCCCTCGCAGCGGCGCGCGTCCTAGGCTCCCGGGCCATGACGCGCGCCGCTGCCGTCGAGGTCGTCGCCCTCGACCCGACCGCCCCCACCTGGGCCGACGACGTCGCCGCCTGGCACGCCGTGTACGACGAGGTGGCCCGCCACCTGCGCGCGGCCACGGCGAACCCGTGGTCGCTCGACGAGATCGTCGTGTCCCTGACGGCGGGGGCGTCCCACACGCGGCGCACCGCCTGGGTGGCCCGCGCCCGGGAGGGTGCCCTCCCGGGCGCGCCCCAGGGCACGGTGGTGGGGGCCGGGCTGCTCGACCTCCCGCTGCTCGACAACCGCGACACCGCGTCGATCGCGGTCTGGGTGCCACCGCGGTGGAGGCGCCAGGGCGTCGGCACGGCGCTCGCCGCCGCCCAGGAGGACGCCGTGCGCGACCTGGGACGCCACGTCCTGCAGGCCGACGCGCACACCGGCGACGACGCGGCAGCCGAGACCGCCCTGGGCGGGCTCCCGTTCGCCCGCGCCCGCGGCTACGAGGTGGCCCTGGCCGGGCTGCAGAGCCGGGCGGCGCTCCCGGTGGACCCCGCGGTCCTCGACCGTCTGGCGGGCGAGGTCGCACCGCACCACACGGCGTACGCGCTGCGCACCTGGGAGGGGCCGGTGCGCGACGACCTCGTGGCGGGGTACGCGCGGATGGACGCCCTCGTCGACGTGGAGGCGCCGAGCGGGAGCCTCGAGGTCGAGGCGCGCACCGCCGCCGTCGACGTCTGGCGCGAGCGCGAGGCGGAGTCGCAGCGCCAGGGCCGGCGCAACGTCGCGACGGCCGCCCTGGACGCCGGGGGCCAGGTCGTCGCGATCACGGAGCTGTGGCGCAGCACCGGGTCGGTCCAGCTGCAGCAGTGGAGCACGATCGTCGACACCGCGCACCGCGGCCACCGCCTCGGTCTCGCCGTCAAGATCGCCAACCTGCGCCGGGCGCAGGAGGTGTGGCCGGACGCGACGGAGGTCCTCACGTGGAACGCCGCCGACAACGGCCCCATGCTCGCCGTCAACGAGCAGCTGGGGTTCCGGGTCGTCGAGCGGGACGTCGAGCTGCAGCGACGGCTGACGGATCCGTCCGAGCAGGGTTGAGATCGCGGGCGGTCGGATAGATTCGCGTCCCGTGATCACCTTGACGAAGGGCGGGAACGCGCCGCTGGCCGTGTCCCGCGTCTCCGTGACCGTCGACGTCGCCGCCTCCGCCGACCTCTCGGCCCTCCTCGTGACCGAGGCGGGCAAGGTCCGCACCGACGCCGACTTCGTGTTCTACAACCAGCCGAGCGGCCCCGGCGTGACCTGCGTGCCGCCGAGCGGGGGCGGGCAGTGGCGGGTCGACGTCGACCTCGCGGCCGTGCCGGCCGACGTGCACGCCGTGCGCCTGGTGACCTCCCTCGACGACGACGGCAAGGTGTTCGGCCAGGTCGGTCAGCCGGTGGCCCGCGTGTCGGCCGACACCGGCCCCGTCGCCGAGTTCCCCATGACGGGCCTCGACCGCGAGACCATCGTCGTCGCCCTCGAGCTCTACCGCCGGGGCACCGACTGGAAGGTCCGCGCTGTCGGCCGCGGGTACGACGGCGGTCTCGGCGACCTGATCGCCGACCACGGGGTCAGCGTCGACGACGCCCCGGCCGCTCCGGCCGCTCCGGCCGCTCCGGCCGCACCGGCCGCACCGGCCCCCGCTCCCGCCGCGCCCCCGGCTCCGCAGCAGCCGCCCGCCCCGCAGCAGCCGCCCGCCC
>NZ_JAHWBL010000034.1:0-38711 GCF_029493445.1 Nocardioides sp. ChNu-99
CGCGAGGCCCGCGCCCGGGCCGCCGAGCGCCGCGAGCGGGTACGCCGCCAGGCCGCCGCCGCGCGCGCGGTCGTCGCCGGCGCCGACGTCGCCCTCGCCCGCCTCGAGCTGTCCGTCGCCGAGGCCGCGGTCCGCCGTACCCAGGTCGAGGAGTCGCGCCGGGAGCGCGAGGAGCAGCTGCTCGCCGTGCGCGCCCGGCTCCGCGACCTCGCGCGCGAGCACGACCAGCTCGTCGACAGCGTCCACCGCGACGAGATGGCCCGCGCCCAGCAGCGCATGCGCATCGAGCAGCTCGAGGACCGGGCGATCGAGGAGCTGGGCGTCGAGGCCGACGTGCTCGTCGCCGAGTACGGCCCCGACGTGCCCGTCCCGCTGCCGCCGGAGGCGACGGGCGGCGACGTGGTGGGCGACGGCGACGAGGCGGGGGACGGCGACGAGCCGGCGGCGCCGCGGACCACGCCGTACGTGCGCGACGAGCAGGCGAAGCGGCTGCTCGCCGCCGAGCGGGCGCTGGCCCAGCTCGGCAAGGTCAACCCGCTCGCGCTCGAGGAGTTCGCGGCGCTCGAGGAGCGCCACCAGTTCCTCACCGAGCAGCTGGAGGACGTGCGCCGCACGCGGCGCGACCTGCTCGACATCGTGCGCGAGGTCGACGCCCGGGTGGAGCAGGTCTTCGGCGAGGCGTGGGAGGACGTGCGGGCCGCCTTCGACCACGTCTTCGCGCGGCTGTTCCCGGGCGGGGAGGGGCGGCTGCTGCTCACCGACCCCGACGACCTGCTGACCACGGGGGTCGAGGTCGAGGCCCGCCCGCCGGGCAAGAAGGTCAAGCGACTGTCGTTGCTGTCCGGCGGGGAGCGCTCGCTCGTCGCCGTGGCCTTCCTCGTCGCCCTGTTCAAGGCGCGGCCCTCGCCGTTCTACATCCTGGACGAGGTCGAGGCGGCGCTCGACGACACCAACCTGGGGCGCCTGCTCCAGATCTACGAGGAGCTCCGCGAGAGCTCGCAGCTCCTCGTCATCACCCACCAGAAGAGGACGATGGAGGTCGGGGACGCGTTGTACGGCGTGACGATGCGAGGCGACGGGGTCTCGACGGTGATCAGTCAGCGGTTGCGGGACGGGGCTGAGGCGGTGCGGGCATGAGCGAGCGCGCACCCCGCCCCACCCGGGGCGACTTCGTCGCCTGGCGCCGGGTCACGACCCGGTGGCGCGACGACGACGCCTACGGGCACCTCAACAACGCGACGTACTACGAGCTGTTCGACACCGCGGTCAACGCCTACCTGTACGAGGCCACCGGGGTCGACGTGCGGGCGCTGCCGCGCATCGGGGTGGTGGCGGAGACGTCCTGCCGCTACTTCCGCGAGCTCGGGTTCCCCGCCCCCATCGACACCGGCCTCGTGGTGGACCGCGTCGGCACGTCGTCGGTCGTCTACCGCATCGGCCTGTTCCAGGGCCCGGACGGGGGACCGGAGGAGGAGGCGGCCGCCGAGGGCCGGTTCGTCCACGTCTACGTCGACAACACGCACGGCGCCGGCAACCGCCCGACGGCCCCGCTCCCGCCCGAGATCCGGGCCGCCGTCGAGCCGTTGCTGCGACCCTGACGGGTCCGCGGCGCGCAGGGTCGGCGACGTTGCGAGGGATGTTGGCCGGCCGTGCCACCATGAATCCCACGCGTGTCCTTCCCCGCACTCTCGGAGGCTCCTCTTGATCGTCGTCGCCCTGTCGATGCTCGTCATCCTCGCCGTCGCCGGTGCCGTCGTCGTGCTGGCCGCCAGCTCGACGCAGGCTCCCGACGCCCCCACCCACGCCTGGGTGCAGCGGGTCCGCGCCGCGGTCCCCGAGCTGCCCGTGATCCGCGAGGACGAGGACCTGCACCTGCGCCGCTGAGGCGCGACCCGGCCATCCGCCGGGGCTCCTCCCCGCCCCGCTCCTCCCGCTCCTCCCGACCCCCGGGACCCGGGCCGCGGGTGGTTGGATGGGGCCCATGGAAGAGTGGCTCTACCTGGTCATCGGCGTCGCCGTCGCCGCCGTCCTCCTGCTCGGGGGGCTGCTGGTCGGCGGGTCCCGCCGACGTTCGGCCCCGCCGGTCGAGCACCGTGACGTCCTCGCACCCGAGCGCCCGGCCCCGCCGGTCCCGCCGGCGGAGGCACCCGGCCGGGCGGACCCCGACCTCGAGGGCACGGACACCGAGGCGCCCGAGCTCCCCCAGGTCGACGAGCTCGCCGCCCCTGCGGCGCCGGTCCTCGACCGCCCCGAGGGCACGGCCTCCCGCCTCGTCCGGCTGCGCCAGCGGCTCTCGCGCTCCCAGGGCACGCTGGGTCGCGGCCTCCTCGCGATCCTGTCCCGCGACCGCCTCGACGAGGACTCGTGGGAGGACATCGAGGACACCCTGCTCACCGCCGACATCGGCGTCGCCCCCACCCAGGAGCTCGTCGACGCGCTGCGCACCCGCCTCCGGGTCGAGGGCGGCGCCCCCGACGCGCGCACCGTGCTGCGCGAGGAGCTCGTCACCCTCGTCGGCCCCGACATGGACCGCCGCCTGAACGTGACGGGCGAGGACGGCCGACCGGGCGTCGTGCTCGTGGTCGGCGTCAACGGCGCCGGCAAGACCACGACGGTCGGCAAGATCGCCCGCATCCTCGTCGCGCAGGACCGCTCGGTCGTGCTCGGCGCGGCCGACACCTTCCGCGCCGCCGCGGTCGAGCAGCTCGGCACGTGGGGCGAGCGGGTCGGCGTACCCGTCGTGCGGGGCCCGGAGGGCTCCGACCCGGCCAGCGTCGCGTTCGAGGCCGTGAAGCAGGGCGCCGAGGAGGGCGCCGACACCGTCCTGGTCGACACCGCCGGCCGCCTGCAGAACAAGGCCGGCCTGATGGACGAGCTGGGCAAGGTGAAGCGCGTCATCGAGAAGCAGGCGCCGGTCACCGAGGTGCTCCTCGTGCTCGACGCGACCACCGGCCAGAACGGCATGGTCCAGGCCCGCGTGTTCAGCGAGGTCGTCGACGTGACCGGCATCGTGCTCACCAAGCTCGACGGCTCGGCCAAGGGCGGCATCGTCGTCGCCGTGCAGCGCGAGCTCGGCGTGCCGGTCAAGCTCGTCGGCCTGGGCGAGGGCCCCGACGACCTGGCGCCCTTCGACGCCGGCGCCTTCGTCGACGCGCTCCTGGGCTGAGCCTCCCGGGGCCCGCACACCCCCCAGCGCACCAGCCACGACCCCGCCGTCATCGGGAAGTAACACGCGGCGGGGTCGTGTTGCACGCCCGAAACACGGCCGAGGACGCGGGGAAACCTCGGGGGTCGAGTGTTGCGCCACGGCCGTGGGGCCGCGGGCCGCACCGGGTACCGCGCGCCACCCCCCACGGCACGCCCGATCCTGGAGGTCCCATGGACTACGGCCTGCAAGCGTGGATGCTGGCCTCGGCGTCGCTCGTGCTGCTGATGACGCCCGCCCTCGCCCTCTTCTACGGCGGCATGAGCCGCTCGAAGTCGGTCCTCAACATGATGATGATGTCGTTCTCCGCGATGGGCATCGTGGGCATCGTCTACGTGCTGTGGGGCTGGTCGATGTCCTACGGCTCGCAGGACATCGCGATGCTGTTCGCGAACCCCTTCGAGCTGTTCGGCCTGCGCGACGTCGAGGGTGCGACGTACCTGACGGTCGGCTTCCAGCTGACCTTCGCGGTCATCACCGCCGCCCTCATCAGCGGCGCAGTGGCCGACCGCCTCAAGTTCTCGGCGTGGCTCGTCTTCGTGCCGATCTGGGTGACGCTGTCCTACTTCCCGCTGGCGCACATGGTCTGGGGCGGGGGCTTCCTCAGCGGCGCGACCGGCGGTCTGGCCGACATGATCTTCTCCGGTGACGGCGGCGCGCAGGTCGCGCCCATCGACTACGCGGGTGGCACGGTCGTCCACATCAACGCCGGCGTCGCGGGCCTCGTGCTCGCGCTGCTGCTCGGCAAGCGCCTCGGGTTCGGCCGCGAGCCCATGAAGCCGCACAACCTGACCCTGACGATGATCGGCGCCGGCCTGCTGTGGTTCGGCTGGTTCGGCTTCAACGTCGGCTCCTGGATCCCCGGCGACCTGACCGGGGACGAGGCCGGGGCGTACTGGCTCTCCGAGACCAGCCTCGTGTGGCTCAACACCACCGTCGCCACGTGCGGCGCGATGCTCGGCTGGCTCGCGGTCGAGAAGATGCGCGACGGCAAGGCGACCTCGCTGGGCGCCGCGTCCGGCGTCGTCGCGGGCCTCGTGGCCATCACGCCGGCCTGCGGCGCGCTGTCGCCGGTCGGGTCGATCGTGCTGGGCCTCGTCGCGGGCGCCGTCTGCGCCCTCGCCGTCGGCCTCAAGTACCGCCTGGGGTACGACGACTCGCTCGACGTCGTCGGCGTCCACCTGGTCGGCGGCCTCATCGGCACCGTCGGCATCGGCCTCCTCGCCACCTCGGGCGGGCTGCTGTACGGCGACGGCGTGAAGCAGCTCGTCGTGCAGGTCGCCGTGGCGGTCTTCGCCATGGTCTGGTCGGGCATCGCCACCCTCGCGGTCGGCCTGCTCGTGAAGATGGTCGTCGGCCTCCGCATCGAGGGCGACGACGAGATCGAGGGCATCGACGGCCTCGAGCACGGAGAGTCCGCCTACGATCTCGTCGGCGCCCGGAGCGGCATCGGCGGGTCCCACCACCTCGCAGAAGGAGCGTGACCATGAAGCTCGTCACCGCGGTCATCAAGCCGCACAAGTGGGAGGACGTCCGGGAGGCCCTCGAGACGTTCGGCGTCACCGGGATGACCGTCAGCGAGGTCAGCGGGTACGGCCGGCAGAAGGGCCACACCGAGGTCTACCGCGGCGCGGAGTACGACATCGCGCTCGTGCCCAAGATCCGCATCGAGATCGTCGTCGACGACGCGGACGCCGACGACATCGTCGGCATCGTGGTGAAGACCGCCCAGACCGGGCGGATCGGCGACGGCAAGGTCTGGGTCTCCGGCATCGACACCGTCGTGCGTGTGCGCACCGGCGACCGCGACGGAGCGGCGATCTGACCTCCGCTGGTCGTCCCCGGGCGGGGGAGCGGCGGTGACGGCGCGCGAGCGGGCGCGCCGCACCGCCGAGGCCGACGCCCTGTGCGCGCGGGCGTACGCCGCCTCGGGCGGCACCGACACGGGTACGGCGCTGGTCGCCGTCGGCGGCTACGGCCGCGGCGACCTCGCGCCGTACTCGGACCTCGACGTCGTGCTCCTGCACGACGACGACGTGGACGCCGGCGAGCTGGCGGGCCGGGTCTGGTACCCGCTGTGGGACGCGGGCGCGAAGATCGACCACTCCGTGCGCAGCGTGAGCGGTACGACGGAGGCCGCGGCGGCCGACCTCAAGGTCGCGCTCGGCCTGCTCGACGTGCGTCACCTCGCGGGTGACCCCGGGCTGACGCTGCGGCTGCGCTCCCTGCTCCTCGCCGCCTGGCGGCGCGGGGCCCGCGAGCGGCTCGTGGACCTGCGCGCCCTGGTGTGCGCCCGCCACGAGATGGTCGGCGAGCTGGCCCACGCCTCGGTGCCCGACGTGAAGGAGGCCGAGGGCGGCCTGCGCGACACGACGGTGCTGAAGGCGCTCGTCGCCACCTGGCTCGTCGACATCCCCCACACCGACCTCGCGCACGCCCGGCGGTCGCTGCTCGACGTGCGCGACCACGTGCACGACATCGCCGGGCGCGCCACCGACCGGATCGCCCCGGAGGCGTGGGACGGGCTCGCGCAGCGGCTCGACCTGCCCGACGCCGTCGCGGCCCAGGTGCACGTCCGCGACGTGGGGCGGCGCATCGACCACATCTCCCGCACCACGTGGCGCCGCGTCGACGCCGTCCTGGCGCAGGAGCGCGTGCCGACCCGGCCCCGCACGCCCGGCCTGCAGCGCATCGCCCCCGGGGTGGCGCTGGCCGCCGGCGAGGTCGTGCTCGACCGGGGCGCCCGCCCGGCGCAGGACCCCGTCCTCGTGCTGCGGGCCGCCGCGGAGGCGGCGGAGCGCGACGTGCTCCTCGCCCCGGCGACCGCGGCACGCCTGGCCCGGGAGTCGGCCCCGCTGCCCGAGCCCTGGCCCGCCGAGGCCCGGCAGCTGCTGGTGCGCCTCCTGGCGTCCGGGCCGGGCCTGCTGGACACCTGGTCCACCCTCGAGGAGACCGGCGTCGTCGCCCGGCTGCTGCCCGAGTGGTCGCGCATCCGGAGCCTGCCGCACGCCTCGGTCGTGCACCGCTTCACCGTCGACCGGCACGTGGTGGAGACCTGCATCGAGGCCAGCGCCCTCATCCGCACCGTCGCGCGACCCGACGTGCTGATGGTGGCGGCGCTGCTGCACGACATCGGGAAGGGCGGTCTGACCGAGCACAGCGTGGCGGGGGAGTCGATCGCGCGGGCCGTCGCCGAGCGGGTCGGGTTCGCCCCCGACGAGGTCGACCTCGTCGGCGACCTCGTCCGCTGGCACCTGCTGCTCTCGGAGACCGCGACGACGCGCGACCCCGACGACCCGGCCACCGTCGCTCTGGTCGCCGAGCACGTCCGCACCCCCGAGGCGCTCTCGCTGCTCGGGGCGCTGACGGAGGCCGACTGCCGCGCCACCTCGCCGAAGGCGTGGTCGACGTGGCGCGCGGGGCTCGTGCGGCAGCTGTCGCGCCGTACCCTCGCCGCCCTGCTCGCCGGGGCGACGGGCGCGGCCGCGCCCCGGGGACCGGACCAGGAGTGGGCCGTGCCCGTCGAGGTGCGCTCCGACGGCCGGGCGGTGGCGGTCGAGGTCGAGCGCACCGGGGACGGCGCGCGCATCACCGCGGTGGCCGCGGACCGCAACGGCGTGCTCGCCGACGTGGCGGCGGCGCTGGCCGTGCAGCGCGTGCCGGTGCGCGCCGCGCGGGCGTGGTCGCAGGACCGGTTCGCCGTGTCGGTGTGGGAGACGGCCGACGAGGTGGACGTCGCCGTGCTGCGCCAGCAGGTCGCGGCCATCGCCGAGGGACGGCTCGACCCCCGGGAGCGCATCGCGCGCCAGGTGACGTCGCGGCGCGAACCGTCGGTCGTCGTGCGGCCCGAGGCGTCGACCACCGCCACCGTGATCGAGGTGCGGATGGACGACCGCCCGGGCGTCGTCGCACTGGTGTGCCGCACGCTGGCCGACCTGGACGTGTCGGTGCGCTCCGCCCACATCTCGACGCTCGGCCCGCAGGCCGTGGACGTCTTCTACGTGCAGGAGGACGCCGCGGGCGCGCTGTCGGACGAGCGGGCCGCCGAGGCGGCGCACGCCCTGCGCGACGTGCTCGCCGCGACGGTACGGCGCGCCTGACCTCCCGGCGCCTGCCGTGGCTGCGTCGCACGGGGCAGGGGCCGGTTACCCTGGGACGTCGTACCCCCTGCGGTCGCGCGCGCCGCGCGGCCCTCTCCCGAGACGAGCCCGAGGACCAGGTTGTTCGCCACACTCTCCGACCGGTTGTCGGCCACCTTCAAGAACCTGCGCGGCAAGGGCAGGCTCTCCGAGGCCGACATCGACGCCACCGCACGCGAGATCCGCATCGCGCTGCTCGAGGCCGACGTCGCGCTCCCCGTGGTCAAGGAGTTCGTGGGCGCGGTCAAGGAGCGTGCCCGCGGCTCCGAGGTGTCGCAGGCGCTCAACCCGGCGCAGCAGATCGTCAAGATCGTCAACGAGGAGCTGCAGACCATCCTGGGCGGGGAGACCCGTCGGCTGCGCTACGCCAAGAACGGCCCGACCGTCATCATGCTCGCCGGCCTCCAGGGCGCCGGCAAGACGACGCTGGCGGCCAAGCTCGCGCTGTGGCTCAAGCAGCAGGACAAGTCGCCCCTGCTGGTCGCGTGCGACCTGCAGCGCCCCAACGCGGTCCGCCAGCTGCAGGTCAACGGCGAGCGGGTCGGCGTACCCGTGTTCGCGCCGGAGCCGGGCAACGGCGTCGGTGACCCGGTCCAGGTCGCGCGCGCCTCCATCGACGAGGCCAAGCGCCGCCTGCACGACGTCGTCATCGTCGACACCGCCGGTCGTCTCGGCGTCGACGCCGAGCTCATGCAGCAGGCCGCCGACATCCGCGACGCGGTGCGTCCCGACGAGGTGCTCTTCGTCGTCGACGCGATGATCGGCCAGGACGCGGTCACGACCGCCCAGGCGTTCCTCGACGGGGTCGGGTACGACGGGGTCGTCCTCACCAAGCTCGACGGCGACGCCCGCGGCGGCGCGGCGCTCTCGATCGCCTCGATCACCGGCAAGCCGGTCATGTTCGCCTCCAACGGCGAGAAGATGACCGACTTCGACCTCTTCCACCCCGACCGGATGGCCTCGCGCATCCTCGACATGGGTGACGTCCTCACCCTCATCGAGCAGGCCGAGAAGACCTTCGACGCCGACCAGGCGATGAAGGCCGCGCAGAAGCTGTCGGGCCAGGGCGGCGAGTTCACCCTCGACGACTTCCTCGAGCAGATGCAGCAGGTCCGCAAGCTCGGCTCGCTGTCGAAGATCATGGGGATGCTCCCCGGCATGGCGCAGTTCCGCGACCAGCTGGAGAACTTCGACGAGCGCGAGATCGACCGCATCCAGGCGATCATCCAGTCGATGACCCCGGCCGAGCGGGCCAACCCGAAGATCATCGACGGGTCGCGCCGCGCCCGCATCGCCAAGGGCTCGGGCCGCCAGGTCTCCGACGTCAACCAGCTCGTCGACCGCTTCTTCGAGGCGCGCAAGATGATGCAGCAGATGGCGCGCGGCGGCGGCATGCCGGGGATGCCGGGCATGCCCGGGATGCCGGGCGTGGGCGGCCCCAAGCGCGGCAAGGCCAAGCCCCAGCAGAAGAAGGGCAAGGGCGCGAAGCGCTCCGGCAACCCCGCGAAGGCCGCCGAGCAGGCCAAGGCGGCCAAGGAGAAGGCGGCCGCCCCGGGCAACCCGTTCGGCAACGCCGACGGTCCGGTCGACTACGAGCAGGCCGCCGCGGCGCTGGACCTGCCGGCCGACTTCTCGAAGTTCCTCAAGTGACCCGCTGAGCCGGGCCCGGTGGCGCGCGTGCGCAGGGTGCTGGTCGTCGACGGCGCCAACGTCGTCGGTGCCCGGCCCGACGGCTGGTGGAAGGACCGCGCGGGTGCCGCGCGACGCCTGCACGAGGGCCTGATGACGGCCGACGTCGACGTCGACGAGGTCGTCCTCGTGCTCGAGGGCGGCGCCAAGGCCGGGGTGCGGGCCGGGCGCGACGGGGACGTCCGCACCGTCCACGCCGCGCGCGACGGCGACGCCGAGATCGCGCGGCAGGTCGCCGACGCCGTGGCGGACGGGGCGGGATCGCGCGTCACCGTCGTCACCGCCGACCGCGCCCTCCAGGCCCGCGTCACCCACCTCGGCGCCCTCGCCGTCGGCCCGGCCTGGTTGCTCGACCGGATGTGAGGGGGGGTGAGGTTTCCCCGCCTAGGCGGGGAAACCTGCGGTCTACGAACAATGCTTGGGCCGCAATGCACAGGGTGAACTCGCAGAGACCGCGTCTGGGGCAGCGGCCGGGTCCGAAGGGGGCGTTCGCTCGGGCACCAGAGCCGGTTGTCGTCCACAGGGCGCTGCGCGGCGTCGCCTGTCCACCGAGGCGGCGGGGTGCCCGTTCGCTGCGCTCCGGCCGGGCAGCCTCGCCTCATGCCCGGACTGCACCCCGCCCTGCAGCTGATCACCCTCGACCACGGCGTCTTCTTGCGCCGTGACGCGGTAGCCGCCGGTTACGACGACAACGGCATCGCCCGCGAGCTGCGCAGCGGGAGGTGGCAACGGGTCCGGCACGGGGCGTACGTCGCGGGGTCGGTGTGGGATGCGACGGACGACCGGGAGCGTCACGTGCTCGCCGCCTGCGCCGTACGACGTGCCGCGCGGACGCGGGTCGCGTTCTCCCACACGACCAGCGTGGTCCTCCACGGCGCACCGGACTGGGGCCTGGACCTCGACGAGGTGCACTTGGCCCGCGAAGATGCAAGGAGCGGTCGAGCCGAGGCCGGCGTCCGACGTCACCGCGTCGTCGTCGAGGAGGGCGAGCTCGCTGTGACCCGGGGGCTGCCCCACACAGCGCCGGCGCGCGCTGTCCTGGAGATGTTGTCCACAGCCGGTGTCGAGGTGGCCCTCTGCATCGCAGACGACTTCCTGCACCGGAAGGTCGTGACACCCGACGAACTCACGGCCGCCGCCCAGGTTGCCCGCCACTGGCCCGGGACCCTGGCCGCGCCGGTCCTGCTCTCGCTGGCGGACCCTCGGGTCGAGACGGTCGGCGAGTCCCGGACGACGTACCTCTTCCACTGCAACGGCATCCGAGGCGCCGTGCCGCAGTACGAGGTGCGCGAGGACGGGCGCCTGTTGGGGCGGGTGGACTTCGCCTTCCCCGACGCGGGGGTCTTCGTCGAGTTCGACGGGCAGGTCAAGTACACGACGCTCCTGCAGCCGGGCGAGATGGCCGCGGACGTCATACGTCGCGAGAAGCGCCGCCAGGAACGCATCGCGGCAGCCACCGGGTGGGAGTGCATCCGCATAACGTGGGCGGACCTGGCCGACCCCACCGCCACCGCTGCGAGAATTCGTGCGGCCCTCGAACGAGGACGCCTACGGCGGGGCGTGCGGCTGGGCTCTGCGTCCTGACCCTGTGCTCTACGAGCCAGGCATCGGCCGTAGACCGCAGGTTTCCCCGCTCAGGCGGGGAAACCCCAGGTCCCCGCTAGCGTGCGGGCATGACCGTGCAGAGGTTCCGAGGTCCGGTGCTGCCCGACGGCGAGGTGCGCGACCTCTACGTCGTCGACGGCCACGTCACCCACGAACCTCAGCCGGGGGCGGAGACCGCGGCGGAGGGCTGGATCCTCCCCGGCCTCGTCGACGCGCACTGCCACATCGGCCTGGCCGACCACGGCGCGGTGGACGACGCGGAGGCCGAGGCGCAGGCGATCGCCGACCGCGACGGGGGAGCGTTGCTGATCCGTGACTGCGGCTCCGCGCTCGACACCTCCTGGATGCACGAGCGCGAGGACCTGCCGCGCCTCATCCGGGCCGGGCGCCACGTGGCCCGCACCCGGCGCTACATCCGGGGGTACGCCGCGGAGGTCGAGCCGGCGGAGCTGGCCGCCCAGGTGGCGGTCGAGGCCCGGCGCGGGGACGGGTGGGTCAAGCTCGTCGGCGACTGGATCGACCGCGAGGCGGGCGACCTCACCCCGTCCTTCCCGCCCGAGGCGTTCGCGGCGGCGATCGCGGCCGCGCACGAGAACGGCGCGAAGGTGACGGCGCACTGCTTCGGTCACGAGGTGCTGCCGGGCCTCGTCGACGCCGGCATCGACTGCATCGAGCACGGCACCGGCCTGACGCCCGACCTCGTCGAGCGGATGGCGGCGGCCGGCACGGCCCTCGTGCCGACCGTCATGCAGCTCGACAAGTTCCCCGAGCACGCCACGGCGGGCGCGGCGCGGTTCCCGGCGTACGCCTCGACCATGACCGACCTGCACGTACGGCGGCGCGACACGCTCATGGGCGCGTTCGAGGCCGGGGTCCCGATGTACGCCGGCTCCGACGGCGGCGGCGTGGCCCGCCACGGGAACGTCGTCGGCGAGGTGGTGGCGCTCGCCGCCCTCGGCCTGCCGGTCCGCGAGGCCCTCGGCGCGGCCTCGTGGCGGGCACGGGCGTGGCTGGGCTGGAACGCGACGCTCGAGGAGGGCGCGCCGGCCGACTTCCTCGTGACCCGCGCCGACCCGCTGCGCGACCTCGCGACCCTCCACCGCCCGGTGGCCGTCGTGCTGCGCGGGCGGATCGTCTCCGGCTCCTGAGCCGCACGCCGGGACAGGTTGCGGCGCGGGGACCGCTGCGGGCGTCGTCCTGGGGCTCGGTGGGCCGGTCGGCCGCACGTCTCGCTTGCGTAACGATAGAGGTCTAGACGATGCCGGGACCTGTTCGCCCTCCGGCCCGCGGGTTACGTTTCCGCGGCACGGCGCCGTCCGGGTGGTCTCGGAATCGCATGGGGCTGTGCAGATCTGACCTACACCTGGAGGATTCGTGAGACTCAGGAGAATCGCTGCTGCGACGACTGCAGTAGCTCTCGGCGCGGCCCTGGCCGCATGCGCGCCGCCGGAGGACGAGAACGAGAACGAGGGCAACAGCGACAGCGGTGCCGAGCGCATCACCGTCGGCTGGAACCAGCCGTTCTTCTCGTACAACGACGACACGTCGAACGGCAACGCGACCGCGAACGCCATCCTGGTGTACCTGACGCGCTCGACCATGAACTTCTACGACGCCGAGCAGGAGCTGCAGACCGACGAGTCCTTCGGCACCTACGAGAAGATCAGCGACGACCCGCTGACGGTGAAGTACACCGTCGCGGACGACGCGAGGTGGTCCGACGGCACGCCCGTCGACGCCGCCGACCTGCTCCTCGCGTGGGCGGCCGGCAGCGGCAAGGTCAACACCATCGAGGCCGACCAGGTCGAGACCGACGACAACAACGTCCCGGTGCTCGGCGAGGGCCAGGTCTACTTCGACAGCTCGTCCGCGGGTCTGCCGCTGACCGAGACGCCGGAGATCTCCGACGACAACAAGTCGATGACGCTCACCTACAGCGAGCCGTTCGCCGACTGGGAGCTCCAGATCGACGGCGGCGGCGTCGCGGCCCACGCGACGGTGATGAACGCGCTCGACATCACGGACCCGATGGAGGCGAAGCAGACCCTCATCGACGCCGTCATGGCCAACGACGCCACCAAGCTGGGCCCGATCTCGTCGTTCTGGAACTCGGGCTTCGACTTCAAGAGCCTCCCCGAGGACGAGTCGCTCTACCTCTCCAGCGGCGCCTACGTGCTGACGGAGATGGAGGACGGCCAGTACGCCACGCTCGAGGAGAACCCGGAGTACACGGGTGACCGCCCGGCCTCCATCCCGACCGTGACGGTCCAGTGGAACGAGGACCCCAACGCCCAGGCGCAGCAGCTCGCCAACGGCGAGATCGACCTGGTCGGCCCGCAGGCCACCACCGACATCGTCGAGGCCCTGCAGAACATCGACGGCACCGAGGTCGAGACCGGCGTCGAGGCCAGCTACGAGCACGTCGACCTCGTCGTCGACAACGGCGGCCCGTTCGACCCGGCCACGTACGGCGGCGACGCGGAGACCGCGCGCACCGTGCGCCAGGCGTTCCTGACGGCGTACCCGCGCCAGGACATCATCGACCGGCTCATCGCGCCGCTCGAGGAGGGCGCCGAGACGCGTGACTCCTTCATCGTGACGCCGGGCTCCCCGACGTACGACGAGATCGTCGGCGCCAACGGCTCGGACGAGTACGCCGAGTCCGACCCGGCCGCCGCCGCGGCGCTGCTCGAGAGCGTCGGCGTGAGCGCCCCGACCGTGCGCATCATGTTCGCGGCCGACAACGTCCGTCGCGAGAACCAGTTCGAGATCATCAAGCCCGCCCTCGAGGAGGCCGGCTTCGTGGTCGAGGACGCGCGCAACGTCGACTGGGGCTCCAAGCTCGGTGACGGCACCTACGACGCCGCCTTCTTCGCGTGGCAGTCCACCTCCACCGGTGTGACCGAGTCGCAGGCGACCTACTACACGGGCGGCCTCAACAACCTGACCGGGTACACCGACCCGGCCATGGACGCCCTGTGGGACGAGCTGTCCGTGACCACGGACGAGGACCGCCAGGTCGAGCTCCAGACGCAGATCGACCAGATGCTGTACGACAACGCGTACGGCCTGCCGCTGTTCCAGTTCCCGTCGGTGGCGGCCTGGAACTCCGAGCGCCTCGAGGGTGTCGAGCCGGCTCCGCTGAGCCCGACCATCTTCCACGGCTACTGGAACTGGTCGCTCGTCGACTGACAGCTCCGGCTGCGCAACGGAGGGCGGGGGCCGTCGGTCGACGACCGGCGGTCCCCGCCCCGCGTGCGCCCACGTCCACTCGCCTCGTCGGTGGACGTGACGGCGCGGGGCGCGGCCCCGATCCCGCGCGGCACGAGGCCCTCGGTGGTGCCCGGCCGCGCGCCCGACCCTTCTGCGAAGGTGTGACGCATGCTCATGTTCCTGGCCCGACGGCTGATGACGTCGGTCCTCGTCGTGCTGGTCTCGACGGTCGTCATGTACGTCCTGGTCGACATCGCGATCGACCCCCTCGAGGACCTGCGGACGGACACCCGTCCCGGTGCCGAGGACCGCATCGCGGCCCGCACGGCGATGCTGGACCTCGACTCTCCCGTCCTCCTGCGGTACCTGGACTGGCTCTCCGGCGCGAGCCGCTGCCTGATCGGCAGCTGCGACCTCGGCCGTGACTGGCGCACCGGTACCCCGACGACGGAGCTGCTGTCCGGCGCCGTGACCACCACGTTGCAGCTCGTCACGGTGGCGACCCTGCTCGCGATCGTGCTCGGTGTCTTCGTCGGAATCGTGAGCGCGCTGCGGCAGTACTCCGGATTCGACTACGGCCTGACGTTCGTGTCCTTCGTGCTCTACTCGCTGCCCACCTTCTGGGTGGCCGTGCTGCTCAAGCAGTTCCTGGCCATCAAGTTCAACGACTTCCTCGCCGACCCGCAGATCGCCTGGTGGTTCCACGCCCTCGTGGTGCTCGGCACGGCGACGGTGGTGATGGCCGCGGTCGGCGGATCGGCCGCGCGGCGCCTGCGCGTGTTCGGCGTCGCCGCACTGGTGAGCCTCGCGGTGATGCTCTACGTCGACCTCACCGACTTCCTCGTGACCCCGGGCCTCGGCATCGTCCTCGTCGGCGTGCTCGGCGTCGGCATGGCCTTCGGCATCACCGCCCTGTCGACCGGGCTCAGCGACCGGCGCTCGCTCTACGCCTCCCTCACGGTGGCGGCGCTCGGCGTCGCGCTGTACTACCCGGTGCTCTACCTCTGGTACTACGTCGACGCGTCCTGGCCGATCGTCCTCGGGCTGGGCCTGCTGGCCGTGCTCGTGGGCCTCGGTGTCGGCCTCGCCTGGGGCGGTCCGGACCGCTGGACCGTGGCCCGTACGGCGGCCCTCACCGCCCTGCCCGTGGCCGGCCTGCTGTTCGTCGACCGCCTCATGAGCTCGTGGGACAACTACGTCGACCACGGCCTCATCCGGGGCCGGCCGATCTCGACGGCGTCGCGGCGCACGCCCGGCTTCGACTCGGGGTTCTGGCTCAACACGCTCGACCTCTTCGGCCACCTGCTGCTGCCGACGCTGACGCTCGTGCTCATCTCGTTCGCGTCGTACTCGCGCTACTCGCGGGCCAGCACGCTCGAGGTGCTGGGCCAGGACTACATCCGCACGGCGCGGGCCAAGGGCCTGACCGAGCGCACGGTGATCATGCGCCACGCGTTCCGCAACGCGCTGATCCCGCTGGCCTCGATCGTGCCCGTCGACATCATCACGCTCGTCGGCGGCGCAGTGATCACGGAGCGGATCTTCAACTGGCGGGGCATGGGCTGGCTGTTCGCCAACTACCTCGACCAGAACGTCATCGACCCGATCATGGGCTACCTGCTCGTGATCGCGATCCTGGCGGTGGTGGCGAACTTCGTCGCCGACCTGTTCTACGCCGTGCTCGACCCGCGGATCCGGGTGGCGGCATGAGCGACGCGCGCACGACCACCCTGCTGGCCGCAGCGGAAGGAGCGACGGCATGACTGTCGAGACCCCACCCTCGGGCATCCCCGAGGAGCGCTCGGAGAACGCGATCGAGCTGAAGGACGTCGCCGGCCTCTCGCAGGGCCAGATCATCCGGCGCCGCTTCCTGCGGCACCGGGGCGCGATGGCCGGGCTCGCCGTCATCGCGCTCATCGCCCTGCTGGCGATCACGTCCATCGGTGTCGGTCCGGTCCCGGGCTGGTGGAAGCACGCCCCGAGCGACCAGAACCCCCTCGTGAACCCGCAGGGCACGCCCACGATGGGGCTGCCCACGTGGCTCGGAGGCGACGGTCTGGCGTTCGGCGACGCGCCGTTCGGCCAGGACGAGCTCGGCCGCGACATCTTCGCCCGCACGATGCAGGGCACCCAGACGTCGCTGCTCGTCATGATCGTGGTGGGCAGCGTCTCCGCGCTGCTCGGCATGGCGGTGGGAGCGCTCGCGGGCTTCTACCGCGGGGCGACCGACCAGGTCCTCATGCGCCTGACGGACCTCATCATCACGTTCCCGCTCATCGTCATCGGCGCCGTGCTCGGCAAGATGGTGGGGGCGGCGGGGCCGTTCATCCTCGCCGTCGTGCTCGGCGCGGTGAGCTGGACGACGCTGGCCCGCCTCGTGCGGGCCGAGTTCCTGTCGCTGCGCGAGCGCGAGTTCGTGGACGCCGCCCGCGTGGCGGGCGCCAGCGACTTCCGCATCATCGTGAAGCACATGATCCCGAACGCGATGGGTGTCGTCATCGTCAACACCACGCTGCTCATGGCGGCGGCGGTGATCCTCGAGGCGTCGCTGAGCTACCTGGGCTTCGGCATCCAGACGGGTACGTCGCTGGGCAAGATGATCTCGGACTACGAGCAGGCCTTCAACACGCGGCCGTGGCTCTTCTGGTGGCCCGGACTGTTCGTCATCGCGCTGGCCCTGTCGATCAACTTCGTCGGCGACGGCCTGCGCGACGCGTTCGACCCGCGCCAGAAGAAGATCCCGTCGGCCCGCAAGATGGCTCGCGCCGCGGGCCGGATGGCGCGCCAGGACGCGAAGGCCACGTCGTGACGGCGGCGCTCGCGTCAGACCACGAAGCCCAGCAGCGGCCCGAGCACGGCCAGCGCAGCGAGCACGGCGGCCGCGCCCGTCGCGGCCTCGTCGCGGTCCCAGGCGCCGACCGGGGTGTCCGCGGCGCGGTCGCCGTCGCGGCGGTCCGGACCGGCCAGGCCGGTCTCCCGCTCCCAGCGACGGGTGACCATCGTGGCGCAGGCGCTGGTCTGGTGCCGGGCGCGCGCCATGCCGGTGGGCGCCGGGGCGGCCCACGCGTCGTACCGGCCGTCGGCCGTGACCAGGCGCAGGCCGTAGCGCCCGTCGACGAGCAGCAGGCTCGACCAGGGCACGCGGACGGAGCGGAGCGGGTTGCGCACCTCGACGCCGTCGTCGTCCACGCTCACGTGGGGGCGCCAGTAGCCGAGGTAGCCGACCAGTCCGACCAGCGCGACGCCGCCGGTGTAGCGCAGCAGGGCGTCCGGGCCCCCGGTGACGACCAGCAGCACGACCATGACCACGGCCAGCGCGACGAGCGTCCCGCCCAGCGCGCGGGCGAAGCCCGGCCGGTAGACCTGGACGTACGGGGTGGGGCCGCCGCTCCCGGCGCCGGCTCCCGCGGTGGGACTCGTCATGACCGCAGCCTCGCAGACCGCCGAACCACCGTGGAAGGTGCCCAGTGACCAGCCTCGACCAGCCCCGGGACGACGCCGCGGGCCGCCCGCCCGTCCTCGAGGTCACCGACCTGACCGTCGAGTTCTTCGTCGACGACCAGTGGATCCCGGCCGCCCAGGACGTCTCCTACGCGGTCGCGCCGGGCGAGGTGCTGGCGATCGTCGGCGAGTCCGGGTCGGGCAAGACCCAGTCGTCGATGTCGCTGCTCGGGCTGCTCCCGCCGAACGGCCGGGCCCGGGGGAGCGCGAAGCTCAACGGGCGCGAGGTGCTCGGCCTGCGCGGCAGCGCCCAGCGCAAGGTGCGCGGCAAGGAGATCGCCGTGATCTTCCAGGAGCCGATGACCGCGCTGAACCCCGTCTACCCGATCGGCTTCCAGATCGTCGAGGCGCTTCGCTCGCACTTCTCGATGTCCCCGTCGGCAGCGCGCGAGCGGGCGCTCGAGCTGCTGCGCCTCGTCGAGATCCCCGAGCCCGAGCGTCGCTTCGACGCGTTCCCCCACCAGCTCTCCGGTGGTCAGCGCCAACGCGCGATGATCGCGCAGGCGCTGTCCTGCGAGCCCACGCTGCTGGTCGCCGACGAGCCGACGACGGCGCTCGACGTGACGGTGCAGGCGGAGATCCTCAAGCTGATCACCGACCTGAAGGACCGGATCGACTCGGGCATCGTCATCATCACGCACGACATGGGCGTGGTCGCCGACATGGCCGACCGGATGATCGTCATGAAGGACGGCCGCGTCGTCGAGCGCGGCGCCACCACCGACGTGTTCACGCGCCCGCAGCACCCCTACACCCAGCAGCTCCTGGCGGCGGTGCCCCACTTCGGGCGCCACACCAGCACCGTGGTGACCGAGAAGGACCGCACCGTCGTCGACGGCGTGGCCCTCGGCGCCCCGGTGCTCGAGCTCGAGGACCTGGTGCTGGAGTACCCCAAGCGCGGGTCGCAGCCGGTGTTCCGCGCCGTCGACGGGGTCTCGTTCAGCATCGCCAAGGGCGAGGTCGTCGGCCTCGTCGGCGAGTCGGGCTCGGGCAAGACCACGATCGGACGCGCAGCCGTCGGCCTGCTGCCGGTCGCGGGCGGCAGCCTGCGGGTCGACGGGGTCGACATGGCGAGCGCCCGCAAGCGCGACCTCGCGGACCTGCGCCGCCGCGTCGGCATCGTCTTCCAGGACCCGGGCTCCTCGCTCAACCCGCGCATCCCGGTGGGGGAGTCGATCGGTGAGCCGCTGCGCCTGCACACGGGCGTGCGGGGAACCGAGCTCAGCCGCCGGGTCGAGGCGCTGCTGGACCAGGTGCACCTGCCGCGGGCCATGCGCAACCGCTACCCCCACGAGCTGTCGGGCGGCCAGCGCCAGCGCGTCGGCATCGCCCGGGCGCTGGCGCTCGAGCCGCAGCTGCTGGTCGCCGACGAGCCCACCTCGGCGCTCGACGTGTCGGTGCAGGCGCGCGTGCTCGACCTGTTCCAGGAGCTGCAGCGCGAGTACGGCTTCGGCTGCCTCTTCATCAGCCACGACCTCGCGGTCGTGGAGATGCTGGCCTCGCGGATCGCCGTGATGCACCACGGCAAGCTCGTCGAGCTCGGCACGAGCGCGCAGATCTGCACCGCGCCGCGGGAGGCCTACACGCAGCGGCTGGTGGCCGCCGTACCCGTGCCGGACCCCGCGGAGCAGCGCGCCCGCCGCGAGCGCCGCGACGCCCTGCTCGAGGCGCAGGAGCCGGCCAGCTGACCGGCACGACCGGCCGGTCGGCGCTGCCCGGGAGCCGTGCGGGGCGATTTCCCCCGCGGCTCCCGGGTCTGGCATCATGGCCGGTCGAGTCGTGCGGACCGCGGACCCTCTCACCCGCGTGCCGACCGCCCATCGGGGCAGGAGAACGGGTCCCCACCCCGGAACCGAGCCCCATCCACACTGATTTTCGAGGAGACACCACCCACCGTGGCCGTCAAGATCCGTTTGAAGCGCCTGGGCAAGATCCGGGTCCCGCAGTACCGCATCGTCGTCGTCGACTCGCGCAAGAAGCGCGACGGCAAGGTGATCGAGGAGATCGGCAAGTACCACCCCAAGGAGGAGCCCTCGTTCATCGAGGTCACCACCGACCGGGCGCAGTACTGGCTGGGCGTCGGCGCGCAGCCGTCGGAGGCCGTCGAGGCCATCCTGAAGATCACCGGCGACTGGCAGAAGTTCAAGGGCCTCCCGGGCGAGGAGGGCACGCTGAAGGTGGCGGCCCCCAAGGCCGACAAGCTCGAGATCTTCAACCAGGCCCTCAAGGACGCGCAGAGCGAGCCCAAGGGTGACGCGGTGACGAAGAAGTCGGCCAAGAAGTCGGCGGACAAGCCGGCCGAGGCGGCCGAGACGCCCGCCGAGGAGCCGGCCGCGGAGCCCGCCGAGGCGCCCGCCGCCGACGCGCAGGCCGAGACCGCCGAGGCCTGATCGCGATGCTGGCCGATGCGCTCGAGCACCTGGTGCGCGGGGTGGTCGCCCACCCCGACGACGTGTCCGTGCAGGACAAGCAGCTGCGCCGCGGCTCGGTCCTCGAGGTGCGGGTGCACCCCGAGGACCTGGGCAAGGTGATCGGCCGCAACGGCCGCACCGCCACGGCGTTCCGCACCGTGGTCGGCGCGCTCGCCGGTCGCGGTGGTGCGCGCATCGACTTCGTGGACGTGGACCGACGCCGCTGAGCGTCCCCACCTCGCCCCGACGGGCGTCGTCCTCCGGCTGCGGCCGGGGAGCGGCGCCCGTCGTGCGTTTCGCGGGCGGGTGCGGCGCGCCGTACCCTCACCCCTCGTGAGCAGCAGCGTGGAGGTCCTCGTCGGCCGGGTCGGCAAGCCCCACGGCATCCGGGGCGACGTCACCGTCGACGTCCGCACCGACGAGCCCGACCGCCGGTTCGCCCCCGGCGCCCGCCTGCGCGTGGAGGCCCCGCGCGGCGCCACGGCCCCGGTGGCCGAGCTGGAGGTCGCCAGCACCAAGTGGCACCAGGGCGTGCTGCTCGTGCGCTTCGCCGGCGTCGCCGACCGCACCCAGGCCGAGGCCGTGCGCGGCCTCCTCCTGCACGTCACCCTCGACGAGGACGAGCAGCCCGAGGACCCCGAGGAGTTCTACGACCACCAGCTCGTGGGGCTCGCGGTGCACGACCTCGCAGGCGAGCGCATCGGCGAGGTGACGCAGGTGCTGCACGGCGCGGCCCAGGACATCCTCGGCGTCCGCACCCCCGACGGACGCGACGCCCTGGTGCCCTTCGTCGCCGCGCTCGTGCCCGAGGTCGACCTCGCCGCCGGGCGGGTCGTCGTCGCGGACCGGCCCGGTCTCGTCGCCCCGTTCCCCGACGAGGCCGAGGCCTGAGACGTGCGGATCGACGTCGTCTCGATCTTCCCCGACTACCTGCGCGCGCTCGACCTGTCCCTGCCGGGCCGGGCGCAGCGCAGCGGCCTGCTGGACCTGCGCGTGCACGACCTGCGCGACTGGACCCACGACCGCCACCGCACCGTGGACGACACCCCGTACGGCGGGGGTGCGGGCATGGTGATGCGGCCCGAGCCGTGGGGTGAGGCGCTCGACGACCTCGACGTCGCCGGGGCGACCCTGCTGGTGCCGACGCCGTCGGGCGAGGTGTTCCGGCAGTCGGTGGCGGCGGAGCTGGCCGGCCGCGAGCGGCTCGTCATCGCCTGCGGGCGCTACGAGGGCATCGACGCCCGCGTCGTGCAGCACGCGGCCGCCGCGGGCGCACAGGTGCGCGAGGTGTCCCTGGGCGACTACGTGCTCAACGGCGGCGAGGTCGCGGCACTGGCGGTCGTCGAGGCGGTCGTGCGGCTGCTCCCCGGCTTCATGGGCAACCCCGACTCGCTCGTCGAGGAGTCCCACGGCGACGAGGGGCTGCTGGAGTACCCCGTCTACACCAAGCCCGCCACCTGGCGGGGGTACGACGTGCCCCCCGTCCTGCTCAGCGGCGACCACGCGGCCATCGCCCGCTGGCGGCGCGCCGAGGCCGAGCGGCGCACCGCCGAGCGGCGCCCCGACCTGCTGGCCCCCGCGGCGCTCGCGTTCGACGGCGAGGACCTCCCGGTCGTGCCGGCGACCCCGGCGGACGCGGGCGAGCTGTGGACCCTGACGCGCGCCTGCTGGCTGGGCGAGCTGCAGGACAACCCGGGCGTGCACATCCCTGCGACCACCGAGTCCCTCGACGACGTGCTCGCGTCGCTGGGGGAGTGGCACACCGTCGTGGTGCGCGCGTCGGGCCGGCTCGTCGGCTCGGTGCGCGGGCGTCGCGAGGGCGACGCCTGGCACGTGGGACGGCTCATGGTCGCCCCCGACCTCGCGGGCCGCGGCCTCGGCCGCCGCCTCCTGGGGTACGCCGAGCAGCTGGCCGCGCCGCTGGTCGCCTCGGGCGAGGTGACGGCGTACCGGTTGCAGACGGGGGCCGGGAGCGGGCGCAACCTGCGGATGTACCGCCGTGCCGGCTACCGCGCGGTGGGCCTCGGCGACCCCGGGGCGGTGCTGCTCGAGAAGCGGGCCCCTCGCGCCTGAGCGGTTCCTGAGACCCCGGTGACGGGCGTGTGTCCCCGGATGTCACACACCCGGCGAGGGTGTTACGCCGCCGAAACATGCGCGCGGCCTCGGTGCAACACGACCTCGGAAGCATCACGCAGCGTCGTGCTGGCGGCAACGGTGCCCGCCCGCCCGCTCTCTCCCGAGACAGAACAACGAGGTAGTGATGTCGACCGAACTCGCGTGGACCCTGATCTGTACGGCCCTGGTGCTCTTCATGACCCCCGGGCTCGCGTTCTTCTACGGCGGCCTGGTGAAGGCCAAGAGCGTCGTCTCCATGATGATGCTCAGCTTCGGCGCCATGGGCGTCGTCTGGGTCCTGTGGATCCTCGTCGGTGCGGGTGGCGTCGGCGCCATCTCCGACGGTGGCATCACCAAGTTCTTCGGCGACCCCTTCCAGGACGTCGGCCTGCTGGACGCCACCAAGGCCACGGACGGCTCGCTGGCCACGGCGGCCTTCGGCGGCACGTTCGCGGTCATCACCATCGCGCTCATCTCTGGCGCCATCGCCGACCGCGCCCGCTTCTGGCCCTGGATGATCTTCGCCGGGCTCTTCGCGGTCTTCGCCTACTTCCCGGTCCAGGCCTGGGTGTTCAACCCCGACAACGGCTGGATCTACAACTTCGGCGAGACCGGCACGCTGGACTGGGCCGGCGGCACCGCGGTGCACCAGAACGCCGGCGCCGCTGCCCTCGCCCTGGCGCTCGTGCTTGGCCGCCGCAAGGTCGGCTTCACCAAGGAGGAGGCCGTGCCGCACAACGTGCCCCTCGTGCTCATCGGCGCCGCGATCCTGTGGTTCGGCTGGTTCGGCTTCAACGCCGGTGTCTTCGGCGCCGACGAGGGCCAGACGAGCCTCATCATCCTCAACACCATCGCCGCCCCGGCGGCCGCGATGATCGGCTTCATCGTCGTCGAGCAGTTCCGCGACGGGAAGTCGACCGCGGTCGGTGCCGCCTCGGGCATCGTGGCCGGCCTCGTGGCCATCACCCCGGCCTGCGCCCACATCACGCCCGTCTGGGCCATGGTGCTCGGGCTCGTCGCCGGTGCCGTCTGCGCCTTCGCGATCGACCTCAAGTACAAGCTCGGCTTCGACGACAGCCTCGACGTCGTGGGTCTGCACCTCGTCGCCGGCTTCATCGGCTGCATCTGGCTCGGCATCTTCGCCTTCGACCCCGAGACCGGCCTCGCGTACGGCGGTGGTCCCGAGCAGCTCGTCGCGCAGCTCGTCTCCTCGGTCGCCGTCATCGCCTACTCGTTCGTGGTCGCCTTCGTCATCGGCATGCTCATCGAGAAGACGATCGGCTTCCGCGTGAAGGAGGAGGACGAGGTCGCCGGCGTCGACCTGCAGCACGGCGAGGCGTACGCGTTCGACTGATCGCCCCCAGCTCGACGGCCGCGGTGGGGCGCGGTCGTCGACCACCCCACGGAGGCCCGTCCCGGATTCGCCCGGGGCGGGCCTCCTGTGCGAACATGCCTGGTCGCGACGCGCGGACGCTTCTGCCACAGGGGAACCGTCGACCGCCGTCGCACCCATTCGGAACCGACCCACCGCGGCTGACCTGTGGCACTCGCGAGGAGATCATCATGACCAACGTCATCAGCCAGCTCGAGCTGGCCGCCAAGCGCGACGACATCCCGGCCTTCCGCGCCGGTGACACCGTCAAGGTCCACGTCAAGGTCGTCGAGGGCAACCGCTCCCGCGTCCAGGTGTTCCAGGGCGTCGTCATCCGCGTGCAGGGCTCCGGCATCGGCCGCACGTTCACCGTCCGCAAGGTGTCGTTCGGCGTGGGCGTCGAGCGCACCTTCCCGCTGCACTCCCCGATCTTCGAGAAGATCGAGGTCGTGACCCGCGGTGACGTGCGTCGCGCGAAGCTCTACTACCTGCGCAACCTCCGCGGCAAGGCCGCCAAGATCAAGGAGCGCCGCGACGCCTGAGGCGACCGGCCACCGCCCCTCGCCGAGGGGCGCCCCACGGGTGGCTAGTCTCCTCCCGTGACGTCCGACGACCGCGAGTCCGCCGCCCCTCTCGACGAGGGGCCGGGCCCGCGGTCGTCGTCGTCCGGGGCCCCCACGGGTGCTGACGGGAGCGAGGCCGGCGGGGCGACCGCGGTCGCCGAGGCCGAGGGCGGGCGCCGCTCGTCGCGGCGGCGGCGCAAGCAGCTGCCGCTGTGGCAGGAGACGGCGCTGCTCCTCGTGGTCGCGCTGGTGCTCGCGTACGTCATCAAGGCCTTCTTCCTCCAGGCCTTCTACATCCCGTCGGTCTCGATGGTCCCCGGGCTGCAGGTCGACGACCGGATCGTGGTGCAGAAGGTCTCCTACTGGGGCGGCAACGGCCCGCAGCGGGGGGACGTCGTGGTCTTCGAGGACCCGGGGGAGTGGCTGGGCCCGACGACGGCGGGGGGCCCGTCCAACCCCGCCGCGCAGGTGCTGGCCCGCATCGGTCTCTACCCGAGCGGCGGCCACCTGGTGAAGCGGGTCATCGGTCTCGAGGGTGACGTCGTCGCGTGCTGCGACGAGCAGGGCCGCATCACGGTCAACGGCCAGCCGCTGGACGAGCCTTACCTGGCGGACGGCCTGCAGTGCAACGGCCCCGAGCTCGACGCCGAGGTGTGCACCCGGGTCGCGGCCGGCGAGGTCGGCTGGGAGACCGGGCCGATCCCCGAGGGCCACATGTTCGTGATGGGCGACAACCGGGCCCAGTCGGAGGACTCCGCCGCCCGGCTGTGCCCGCCGAACGACACCAACGCCTGCTCGCCGACGCGCGCCTTCGTCGACACCGACCTGGTCGTCGGCAAGGTGCTCGCCGTCGTCTGGCCGCGCCAGCACTGGGACCGCCTCACCCGGCCCGAGACGTTCGCGTCGGTCCCCGACCCCGACTGACCCGTGGTGGTGGGCGAGGCGTGACGCAGCTCCCCAAGGGCTCGACCGTCCGGCGCGACGCGGGCCTGTACGGCTACGAGCGCGCGCTGCGGCGCGTGGGTCTCGAGCACGTCGCGGGCACCGACGAGGCCGGGCGGGGCGCCTGCGCCGGCCCCCTGGTGGCGGCCGCCGCGATCCTCCCGGCCGGGCGGGCGGGCGTCGTACCGGGGTTGGCGGACTCCAAGCTCCTCACGGCCCGGGCCCGCGAGCGGGCGTACGACGAGGTCGTGCGCCGGGCGCTCGCCTGGTCGGTCGTGGTCGTCGACGCCGAGGAGTGCGACCGCCTCGGCATGCACGTCGCCAACGTCCAGGCGCTGCGCCGGTCGGTGGCGCGGCTGGGGGTGCGTCCGTCGTACGTGCTGAGCGACGGGTTCCCCGTCGACGGGCTGCCGGCACCGGGCCTCGCCGTGTGGAAGGGCGACCGCGTCGCGGCCTGCGTGGCGGCGGCCTCGGTGCTGGCCAAGGTGACCCGCGACCGGATCATGTGCGGGATGCACGAGCGGTGGCCCGGGTACCGCTTCGACGTGCACAAGGGCTACATCACCGACCTGCACACCGAGCGGCTCGAGGCGCACGGGCCGTCGCCGGTGCACCGGATGCGGTTCGTCAACGTCCGCCGTGCCGCCGGGCTCGAACCGTCGCTAGGCTCGCCCGGGGCGGCGCCGCCCGACGGCGGCGACCCCGCCGTACCGGGGGACGCGCAGCCCGACGTGCCCGCCGAGCAGGAGGAGTCGCCATGAGCACCGAGGACCTCGAGCGCTACGAGGCCGAGATGGAGCTCACGCTCTACCGTGAGTACCGCGACGTGGTGAAGATCTTCAAGTACGTCGTGGAGACCGACCGCCGGTTCTACCTGTGCAACAAGGTGGACGTGCGGGCGCGCAGCGAGCACGGCGAGGTGTTCTTCGACGTGACGATGACCGATGCGTGGGTGTGGGACATGTACCGCCCCGCCCGCTTCGCCAAGAACGTCAAGGTCCTGACGTTCAAGGACGTCAACGTCGAGGAGCTGGCGGCCAGCGACCTCGAGCCACCCAAGGGCTGAGACCCCGGCGGCAAAATCTCGGGCCTCCCGGGAGGTCGGCTCCGCAAACGCCGGACAGCCGCGCTCCGGCGGTCCTAACCTTCCGCCAGAGGGGAGACGTGCGTCCCCGGATCGAGGCGGAGACAGATGGGTGCAACGACGAACGCGGCGCGACGGCGCGGCGGGCGCGCCGGCCGTGACCAGCGGGGCGCGGCCGCCGTGGAGTTCGCCCTCGTGCTGCCGATCCTGCTGCTGCTCGTGTTCGGGATCATCGCGTACGGCTACATGCTCAGCTTCCGCGGCTCCATGAGCCAGGCGGCGGCCGAGGGCGCCCGGGCTGCCGCGGTCCACCAGGCCGGGTCGGGCGGGTCCGCGCAGGAGTCGGCCCGCGCCGCCCTGAACGAGGCCCTCGGGGTGTACGGCGTCAGCTGCACCCCCACCGGGGCGTTGCAGCGCCGCGGGGACACGGCGGGCTCGTGCGACGTCTCGGCGCCCACGAACTGCGGGTCGGGCTCGCCGCAGCCCCAGTGCGTCACCGTGCGTCTCACCTACGACTACGAGGACCGCCCCCTCATCCCGCTGCCCTTCGTCGGCGGCGTCATGCCCGACGAGATCGAGTACGCCGCCTCCGCGCGGGTGAGCTGAGTGTCCGGCGCCGACCGGCGACGGGTCGCCCGTGACCAGCGGGGCGCCGTGGCGGTGATGGTCGCCGCGCTGATGACGTTGCTCCTCGTGGTCGCGGCCCTGGCCGTCGACATCGGCATGCAGCGGGTCGCCCGCCGCGACATGCAGGCGCTCGCCGACGTGGTCGCCCTGGACATCGCCCGCGAGCTGCGGGGCCGCACGCTCGCCGACGTCGTCGCGCCCTCACCCGCGGGCGCGCCGGCGCTGCGCTCCGCCCTGCGCACCTCGCTCGAGCGCAACGAGGACACCCTGGGCGCCGCCCCCGAGGTCGAGATCCAGATCGGCAGCCACGTGCCCGGCGTCGGGTTCCAGCCGTTCACCGACTGGACCGACCCGGCCAGCGGGTCCTTCGCGTACGACGCCGCCCACGCGGACGCCGTGCCCGACGCGGTGCGGGTCCGCGCCGGGACGACGGTCCAGTACTCCTTCGCGCCGGGGGACGGCGGCGCCCGGCGTGCGGCGCTCGCCGTGAAGACCGACCCGTCGGCCTGCTTCAAGATCGGCACGTTCCTGGCGGGCGTGGACTCCGGCAGCTCCTGGCTCCTCGCCCCCGTGCTCGGTGACCTGCTCGGCGGCTCCGTCGACCTCACCGCCGTCGGCTACCAGGGCCTGGCCGACGCCGAGGTGTCGCTCCTCGACATGCTCGTCGCGCTCGGTCTCTCGGCGGGCGACCTCGACCGTCTCCTGTCCACCGAGCTCGACGCGCTGGGTCTGCTGCAGCTCACCGCCGACGCACTGGAGGCCCGGGGGGACCTCGCCGGCGTGGGCCTCGACGCAGGGGCGACCGCCGCTCTCGGGGTGCTCGACACCCTCGTGACGGCGGTGGTGGCGGGCGGGGTCGACGTGGCCGTCCCCACCGGCCAGCGCATCACGGTCGGTGACCTCGTCCAGGTCGCCACGGGTGCGGGTGGGGCCGCCCTGACGACGGGCCTGAACGTCTTCGACCTGGTCACGGCGGGTCTGCTCGTGTCGGGGGGCACCGGGTTCGTCGACCTCGACCTGGCGGCACCCGTGCCGGGCCTGGTCGACCCCACGGTGCGGCTGAGCATGATCACGCCGCCGAGGCCCGGGTGCGGTGTCCCGGCGGGCGGCACCGCGGCGGCCGCGACCGCGACCAGCTCGGCCGTCGCCCTCGAGGTCGGAGCCGATCTGGAGGCCCTGGGCAGTCTCGACCTGAACCTCCTGGACATCGTGCGGCTGCGGGGCCGCGCCGACCCGCTGTCGCTCGACATCGGCGTCGCCGAGGCCAGGGCGACCCTCCACGGTGTGCGGTGCGGTTCGCCCGACAGCCTGCAGCTCGCCGTCGAGGGGGGCGCCGTCACGGTCTCGGGCCACCTCGGGCTCGAGCTGTCGGGTTCGGTCGGTCTCGGGACCCTGCTCGACGGGCTGGGTCTCACCGCCCTCCTGGACCGCCTGCTGCTCGGCCTCGTCGGTGGGCTGCTCGGGCTCGGCGACGTGAACGTCACGGTGGGGGCCGAGGTCGACCTCACCCTCGCCCGTGCGCCGCTCACCGGGGGGACGACGTACGACGTCGAGGTCCCGTCCGAGCCGGGCCGGGAGATCGCGGTACCCATCCGCTCGGACGGCCTGAACCTGTCGAGCCTGCGCATCGAGCCCACGGTCGCGGTGTCCGTCACGTCCGGCCGCCTGAACGCGGCCGACCGGGCTGCGGTGACCGCCGACCTGCAGGCAGAGCTGGCACCGCTGCTCACCTCGCTCGTCCGCACGGCGCTCGGGCCCGTCGACGCGCTGGTGAACGACGTGCTGGCACCGATGCTGGGGCTCGAGGTCTTCGGCATCGACGCCTACGGGATCCCGACCCCCAGCTGCGAGGGCCTCGCGCTGCGCGGTTGAGACGTCCTCGGTCGAGACGTCCTCCACAGGTCGGCGGGGGGCGGGGTGCGGTGACGCCGCCGATCGCGCAGGCTCGGGGGGTGAGGCCGTCATGAGCACACCGCGGGGGAGTCGTCACCTCGGCCTGGGCCGGTACGGCGAGGACGTGGCCGCGCGCCACCTCGTCGAGGCCGGGATGGTCGTCCTGGACCGCAACTGGCGCTGCGAGCTCGGTGAGATCGACCTGGTGCTGCGCGACGGCGCCGTCCTCGTCGTCTGCGAGGTCAAGACCCGCTCCTCGGACGCCTACGGCTCGCCGTTCGAGGCCGTCACGGCGACGAAGCTGCACCGCCTGCGCCGGCTGGGCGCGCGGTGGGTCGCCGAGCACGACGTGCGGGCCCGGCACGTCCGCATCGACGTGGTCGGGGTGCTGCGCCCCCGGACGGGCCCCGGATCGGTCGAGCACGTCGCCGGCGTCGGCTGAGCCCCCAGGGCGGCCCAGACCACTTCCCGTCCCCAACCCCGGCGGCGTCGCCGGCCCTCCACAGCGGCGGGGCACGTCGTACCGCGGCCGGCGGCCCGGGCCCAGGCTCGGGGGTGGAGGTGACCCATGAGTCCAGAAGCCACACCCGCGCCGAGGGCCGACTGATGCCCGTCGCGACGACCCAGACGATCGCCCTGCAGGGGGCGGTCGGCCACCTGATCGACATCCAGGTCGACGTGTCCCCGGGCCTGGTGACGACCGTGCTGGTCGGGCGACCCGACGCCGCGTTGAGCGAGGCCCGCGACCGGTGCCGGACGGCGGTGTCGAACTCGGGCTTCCAGTGGCCCACCACGCGGCGCACCACGATCCTGCTGTCGCCCGCCGACCTGCCGAAGCGCGGCACGCACTTCGACCTCGCGATCGCCGTGGGCGTGCTCGCGGCGTCGGTGGACACGGCGAAGGAGACCCCGATCCCGACCGACGACGCGGTGCTCATCGGCGAGCTCACCCTCGAGGGGCGGTTGCGGCCGGTCCCCGGGGTGCTGCCGATGGTGATGGCGGCGGCGTCCCGGGGCGTGCGCCGGGTGTTCGTGCCCGAGCCGCAGGCCGCGGAGGCCGCCCTGGTGCCCGGGATGGCGGTCCTGGGTGTGCGTTCGCTCGCCCAGGTCGTCGCCGAGCTGCGCGGCGTCGAGGTGCCCGAGGCGCCGCCCGTCGCGGCCGACTCGACGAGCCACCTGCTGGCCTGGCGCGGCCAGGAGCGCCTCGAGGAGGGCGACATGGCCGATCTCGTCGGGGTGCCCGAGGCCCTGTTCGCCGCCGAGGTCGCTGCCGCGGGCGGTCACCACCTGCTGCTCACCGGCCCGAAGGGCGCCGGCAAGACCTCCCTGGCCGAGCGGATCCCCGGCATCCTCCCCGACCTGGAGGCCGACGAGGCGCTCGAGCTGACGGCCATCCACTCCCTCGCCGGGGCGCTGCCGCCGGCGGGCGGGCTGTTCCGGCGCCCGCCGTACTTCGCCCCCCACCACAACGCGAGCGCGGCGAGCCTGCTCGGCGGCGGCACCGGCCGCGTGCGGCCCGGCGAGATCAGTCGGGCGCACGGCGGCGTGCTCTTCCTCGACGAGTTCCCGCTGTTCAACGCCGACGTCGTCGAGGCGCTGCGCCAGCCGTTGGAGAGCGGCGAGGTCACCATCGCCCGCGGCGAGGAGTCGGCGACGTTCCCGGCCCGGGGGATGGTCGTGCTCGCCGCCAACCCGTGCCCGTGCGGCGAGGCCGGGAGCGGCACCGCGGCGACCACGTGCCGCTGCGAGCCCCACCGGCTGCGCACCTACGAGCGCAAGCTGGGCGGTCCGCTGGCCGACCGCATCGACATCGTCCGGCGCCTCGAGCCGCCGTCGCCGCACAGCGCGACGGACCCGTTCGCACGTCGGGACAGCACCGCGGTGGTGCGCGAGCGGGTCACGGCGGCCCGGCAGCGGCAGCGCCGGCGGTACGCCGGCACGAGCTGGCGCCTCAACGCGCACGCCCCCGCCCCGGCCCTGCGGGAGTCCTGGCCCCTCGACGAGCCGTCGCGGGCCCTGCTCGAGGGCGCGGTGGTGGCGGGTGCGCTCACGCGGCGGGGTGCGACCCGGGTGCACCGCCTGGCCTGGACGGTGGCCGATCTCGCGGGCCTCGACCGCCCGGGGCCGGGCGAGGTCGAGACGGCCCTCCAGCTGCGCACCGGTGGCCCGCTGCGCCTGGCCGTGGTGGAGGGCGTCGGATGAGCGTGGACGACGCGGAGCGGATCGCCCGGGTCGCGCTGAGCCACCTCGCCGAGCCCGGCGACCCCCGCCTGCTGCGGCTGGCGCGCACGATGGGGGCGGTCGAGCTGTACGACGCGCTCCTCGCCGAGCGGGACCTCGACGGCACGCTGAGCGACGTCGCCACCCGGCTCGCGGGGGTGCGGCCCGAGCGCCGGCTCGAGCAGGCGCTGCGCCAGGGCGTCCGGTTCGTGGTGCCGGGCGACGAGGAGTGGCCCGCGCCGCTCGACGACCTCGCCGACCACGCCGCCCTGCACCGCCGGGCCGAGGTGCCCGTCGGGCTGTGGGTGCGCGGTCCGCTGCGCCTCGACCGCACCCGGCACTCGGTCGCCGTGGTGGGCTCGCGGGCGGCCACGACGTACGGCGGCACCGTCGCCGCCGACCTCGGGGCCGACCTCGCGACGAACGGGTGGTGCACGGTCTCGGGCGCCGCCTTCGGCGTCGACCAGGCGGCGCACCGCGGCGCCCTCGCCGCCGGTGGCGACACCGTCGCGGTCCTCGCCTGCGGCGTGGACCGGGCCTATCCCTCCGCGCACGAGGCGCTGCTCGAGGTGATCGGCGACCGCGGGGCGATCGTGTCCGAGGCGCCGCTCGGCGGGGCGCCGACGCGCATCCGCTTCCTCGCCCGCAACCGCCTCATCGCCGCCCTCTCTCGGGGCACGGTGGTGGTCGAGGCCGCCGTGCGCAGCGGCGCCCTCAACACGGCGGGGTGGGCCGAGCGGCTCAACCGGGTCGTGATGGGCGTCCCCGGGCCGGTGACGAGCGGCCTCTCCCAGGGCGTCCACGAGCTGATCCGCACCCGCGCGGGTCTGCTCGTCACGAGCGGCGCGGACGTCCGGGAGGTCACCGGCGACGCCGGCGACGCACTCCTGCCACCGCTGCGCGAGGCGCCCCGCATCCGCGACGGGCTCACCGGTCGCCAGCAGCAGGTGCTCGACGCGGTGCCCGTGGTGCGCGGAGCAACCACCCAGGCCGTGGCCCGCACGGCGGGCATCGCCGTCGACGTCACCGAGCGCGAGCTGTGGGTCCTGCGCCGCGAGGGGCTGGTCGAGGAGGGCGGCACGGGCTGGCGCCTGGCGCGACGCGCGATCGCGTGACCGGTCGACGCGGCGGGCCGAGCCGGGTGGCCGGCCGGGTGGCCGGCCGGGTGGCCGAGCCGGGTGGCCGGCCGGGTGGCCGAGCCGGGTGGCCGAGCCGGGTGGCCGGCCGCGTGGCCGGCCGCGTGGTCGACGGGGCCGGCCGCGTGGCGTCCGGACCCGGGGGAGCGCCGTTCCTAGACTCGCCGGGTGACCTCGCCCCGCGCCACGGACGTTGCGCCCCCAGGCTCGGCACAGCCTGCCGACGGGGGTGCCGCGGCGGGTGCCGGGGAGCCTGCTGCGGGCGGCCGACAGCCCGCCGGGGAGCACCTCTCGGAGGGGTTCGCCCGTCTGCTGGGGCAGTACGAGGTCCACCTGCGGCACGAGCGCGACCTCACCGAGCACACCGTGCGGGCCTACCTGGGTGACGTGGCCGCGCTGCTCGAGCACGCCGGGCGCGCGGGGATCGATCGCGCCGAGGACCTCGACCTCCGGGTGCTCCGCAGCTGGCTGGCCCGGCAGCAGAGCACCGGCCGCGCCCGCACGACCATCGGCCGCCGGGCGACCGCGGCCCGCGTGTTCACGGCCTGGCTCGCCCGCACGGGGCGTGCCCCGGCCGACGTCGGCGCATCCCTGGCGTCACCGCGGCCGCACCGCACGCTGCCCGCCGTGCTGACGCAGGACGAGGCGCGGGCCCTGCTGGACGCCGCCGCCCGGCACGCCCTGGCCCCTGCGCGTGACGCCGGCGGCGACGCGGGCGGCGCCGACGCCGACGCCGACGCGGGCCACGCGGGCGGTGCAGACGGCGCCGCGTTCGAGGGTGACGCCGTCGCCCGCGCCGTGGCCGTCCGTGACGTGGCGGTCCTCGAGCTGCTCTATGCGACCGGGATCCGTGTCGGCGAGCTGACCGCGCTGGACCTCGACGCGCCCGACCCGGGACGACGGGTGCTGCGGGTGCTGGGCAAGGGCCGCAAGGAGCGCTCCGTCCCCTACGGCGTCCCGGCCGCCCGTGCGCTCGACGCGTGGCTGGCGGTGCGAGGGGTCCTCGCCACGGAACGCTCCGGGCGGGCGCTCCTGCTCGGTGCCCGCGGGGGACGGATCGACCCGCGCACGGTCCGCACGACCGTCCACCGGCGGATCGCCGCGGTGCCGGACGCCCCGGACATCGCCCCGCACGGTCTGCGCCACTCGGCGGCCACCCACCTGCTCGAGGGCGGCGCCGACCTCCGGACCGTCCAGGAGCTGCTCGGCCACTCGTCCCTGGCGACCACCCAGATCTACACGCACGTGAGCGCCGACCGGCTGCGCGCGGCGTACCGGCAGGCGCACCCCCGCGCCTAGACGCCACCCGCGCGCCTAGACGCCACCCGCGCGCCTAGACGCCACCCCGCGCCTAGGCGCCATCCGCGCGCCGGCCGGGCCCTCCTCACCCGCCCAGCGCCGCCCCGACCGCGAGCGCCGCCGACCGCCACGTCGCGAGCACCGCCGGGCGGGCCGCGGGCGGGGACCAGCCGTCGTACGGTCGGCGCACCCCGGCCTCGGCCGGACGGGCGAGGCCGTCGAGCGGCACCAGCCGCACCGGCCCGGCACCGACGAGGAGCAACGGGTCGAGGTAGGTGTCGCCCTCCCGCCAGCCCCAGTGCAGGCAGGCGCGCGGGCGGCAGTGCGACCCGGCCGCCACGAGCGTGCCGAGCGGTGCCCCCGCAGCGACCTCGTCGCCGACCGCGACGCTCGCGGTCACCGGCTCGTACGTCGTGCGGGTCGCGCCGTGGTCGACCACGACCACGCCGCGCCCCGCCAGCGGCCCCGCGAAGGACACCCGACCGGGCAACGCGGCCACCACCGTCTGGCCCGGGCGCCCGAGGAGGTCCACCCCGCGGTGACCGGCGCCGTACGGGTTCTCGGGCGGGTCGAAGGTGCGGACGACCTCGGGCTGCGGTGCCAGCGGCCAGGTGCCGACCGGCACCGGGTCGGGGGCGGCGAGGGCCGGGGCGGTGGACGGCGTCGCCAGCACCGTCAGCGCCGCGACCACCAGCACGACGACCGCGGGACAGGGGCGGGTACGGCGGCTGCGGGGCCGGGGGAGGATGCTCACCGCGCCACTCTCCGACGGACCGTGCCGGCCGGTGGCGAGGTCTCCGTCCGCTGTGGACGGGCGCCCCGACGGGCCGGCCTGGGGACGGGTACCGGCTCGGACCGGCTCGATTGGCCCCCGCCGTCGTGCCGCACTACGCTGTGCCGCGCAGCCCTTCGTGGGTTGACTTCGCACGCTCGCAGTCCGTGGCGCCATCCCGTGGCCGTCGCGGGTGCGGTCCTCAGTCCGGCCGTCGGCCGGTCCGGCCGCGCGCGGGCGTCAGGGCGACCGGCACCCGCCGGCCGCGACAACTGGGAATCGATCAGGAGCTCCGCTCCCGGTCCGCACCTCACGGCGCCCGCGCCGTGCCAAGGGCGGGCGGCACGGGTGCGTCTCCCGGAGAAGAGAACATCATGGCAGTCGTGACCATGCGCCAGCTCCTCGAGAGCGGCGTCCACTTCGGGCACCAGACCCGTCGCTGGAACCCCAAGATGAAGCGGTTCATCCTCACGGACCGCAACGGCATCTACATCATCGACCTGCAGCAGTCGCTGGCCTACATCGACCGCTCCTACGCCTTCGTCAAGGAGACGGTGGCCAAGGGCGGCACGATCATGTTCGTCGGCACCAAGAAGCAGGCGCAGGAGGCGATCGCCGAGCAGGCGCGCCGCGTCGGCATGCCCTACGTGAACCAGCGGTGGCTGGGCGGCATGCTCACCAACTTCCAGACCGTGCACCAGCGGATCAACCGCCTCAAGGAGCTCGACGAGCTCGACTTCGACAACGTGGCCGGTTCCGGTCGCACGAAGAAGGAGCTGCTGCAGCTCAAGCGCGAGCGCGACAAGCTCGACAAGACGCTCGGCGGCATCCGCGAGATGAGCCGCACCCCCTCCGCGGTGTGGATCGTCGACACGAACAAGGAGCACCTGGCGGTCGAGGAGGCGCGCAAGCTGCGCATCCCGATCATCGGCATCCTCGACTCCAACTGCGACCCCGACGAGGTCGACTTCCCGATCCCGGGCAACGACGACGCGATCCGCGCCGTCGGCCTGCTGACCCGCGTCGTCGCCGACGCCGTCGCCGAGGGCCTCATCGAGCGCTCCGGTGGCAAGTCGGGCGACGCCGCGGCCGCGCAGGAGCCGCTGGCCGAGTGGGAGCGCGAGCTGCTGACGGGTGAGGCCGAGCAGGCCGCCGTCGCCGCCACCGGCGGCGAGGCGGGCGACGTCCCGGCGGGCGAGTCCACCGGCGCCTCCTCCGAGGGTGCCGCATCCGACGCCGCTGCCGAGGCCGCCCCGGCCGACGCCGCCCCGTCGGAGGCTGCGACCGCCGAGGCCGCGACCGAGGCTGCGACCGAGGCCCCCGAGGCCGAGGCCGCTCCCTCCGAGGCCTGAGCCTCTCCAGCACCGGTGCGCCGGGCCCGCGGACGTCTCGTCTGCGGGCCCGGCGCGCCGTGGGACCACCTACCGACCCCCAGGAAGCCAGAGGAAGAAGAGACCATGGCCAGCTTCTCTGCCGCTGACGTCAAGAAGCTCCGCGAGCTCACCGCCGCGGGCATGATGGACTGCAAGAAGGCACTGACCGAGACCGACGGCGACTTCGACAAGGCCGTCGAGCTGCTCCGCGTCAAGGGTGCCGCCAAGGCCGCCGCGCGCGGCGCCGAGCGCGAGACCGCCGCCGGTCTCGTCGCGACCTCGGGCACCGCCCTCGTCGAGCTCAAGAGCGAGACGGACTTCGTCGCGAAGGGTGACGACTTCGTCGCCGCCGCCCAGCAGATCGCCGACGCCGCCGCCGAGGCCAAGCCGGCCGACGCCGAGGCGCTCAAGGCCGTCCAGGTCGGCGACCAGACGGTCGGCGAGCTCGTCGAGGCCCTCGCCGTGAAGATCGGCGAGAAGATCGAGCTCGGCCAGGTGGCCGTGTTCGACGGCCCCGTCGTCGTCTACCTGCACCGCCGCTCCGCCGACCTGCCGCCCGCCGTCGGCGTGCTGGTCGAGTACACCGGCGACGCCGAGGCCGCCCGTGGCGCTGCCATGCAGGCCGCCGCGATGCGCCCGCAGTACCTGACGCGCGACGAGGTCCCCGCGGACGTCGTGGCCAAGGAGCGGGAGATCGCCCAGGCCCAGGCGCAGGAGGAGGGCAAGCCCGAGCAGGTCGCGGCGAAGATCGCCGAGGGTCGCCTCAACTCCTTCTTCAAGGACGTCGTGCTCCTCGAGCAGCCGTCGGTCACGGAGAACAAGAAGTCGGTCAAGCAGGTCCTCGAGGCCGCCGGCACGAGCGTCACGCGCTTCGCGCGCTTCGAGGTCGGCGCCTGAGGCCCTCCGGCCAGTAGGGTTGGGCCGCTGCCCCGGCAGCGACCCGACCCGGCGGGGACCTCCCCGCCACCGCACGAAGGAGGCCGGTCCGTGTGACGTGGAGCGATCCCGCCGTCACGGGCCGGCCTTCGTCGTGCCCGGCGCCTCCGCGTCCCCGGCCGTCGGGCCGGGGAGCGCGCGGCGTCCGCCCGCACGTCGTCCGATCGAAGGGAACCCCGTGACCACCGCCTACCGTCGTGTCCTGCTCAAGCTCTCCGGCGAGGTCTTCGGCGGGGGGAGCGTGGGCGTCGACCCCGACGTCGTGCAGAAGATCGCCCAGGAGGTCGCGGCCGTCGCCAACGCCGGCGTCCAGGTGGCCGTGGTGACGGGTGGGGGCAACTTCTTCCGCGGCGCGGAGCTGCAGCAGCGCGGCATGGACCGGGTCCGTGCCGACTACATGGGCATGCTCGGCATCGTCATGAACTGCCTCGCTCTGCAGGACTTCCTGGAGAAGATGGGCGTCGACACGCGCGTGCAGACCGCCATCACGATGGGCCAGGTCGCGGAGCCCTACATCCCGCGCCGCGCGATCCGGCACATGGAGAAGGGTCGCGTCGTCATCTTCGGCGCCGGCATGGGCATGCCGTTCTTCTCCACCGACACGGTGGCGGTGCAGCGCGCGCTCGAGTCCAAGTGCGACGTCGTGCTGGTGGCGAAGAGCGGCGTCGACGGGGTCTACTCCGACGACCCGCGCACCAACCCCGACGCGGTCAAGCTCGACGCGGTCACCTACAAGGAGGCCATCAGCCGCGGGCTGCGCATCATGGACCAGACGGCGTTCGCCCTGTGCGGCGAGAACAAGCTGCCGATGGTCGTGTTCGGCATGGAGCCCGAGGGCAACATCCTCCGGGTCGTGAAGGGTGAGAGGATCGGCACGCTCGTCAGTGCCGAGAGCTGATCGCTCCCCCCACCGACGCCCCCGACGAGACGCCGCTCGACCGGCGTCCCTGCAACGACGAAGGAGCCCGCAGTGATCAACGACGTCCTCAACGAGGCCGATGCCAAGATGGACAAGTCGGTCGAGGCGACCCGCGAGGATTTCGCCGCGATCCGCGCCGGCCGCGCGCACCCGAACATGTTCAGCAAGATCCTCGTCGACTACTACGGGTCGCCGACGCCGCTGCAGCAGCTGGCGTCGTTCACCGCCCCCGAGGCGCGGGTCATCCTGATCCAGCCCTACGACCTGGGCGCGATGGGTGCCATCGAGCGCTCCATCCGTGACTCCGACCTAGGCGTGAACCCGTCGAACGACGGCCGCATGCTGCGCTGCGTCTTCCCCGAGCTGACCGAGGAGCGCCGCAAGGAGTTCATCAAGGTCGCCCGCACCAAGGCCGAGGAGGGTCGCGTCGCGGTCCGCAACCTGCGCCGCACGGCGAAGCAGGGCCTCGAGCGCCTCGAGAAGGACGGCGAGGTCGGCCAGGACGACGTCACCGGCGCCGAGAAGCGGCTCGACGGCCTCACCAAGAAGCACGTCGAAGCGATCGACGAGATGCTGAAGTCGAAGGAGTCCGAGCTGCTCGAGGTCTGAGCAGCAGGGACGACGACCCGTGACCACCACCCCTCCCACGACGCCGCCGGTCAAGGACCACGGCCGGGCCGGACGCAACCTCCCGGCCGCGGTCGCGTCCGCGATCCTGCTGCTCGCTGCCATCGCGGCGTCGCTGGCGGTCTACAAGACGGCGTTCATGCTCATCGTGGCCGCCGCCGTCGTCGTGGCGGTGTGGGAGCTGCGGCGCGGCTTCCTCGCGAAGGACATCGACCTGCCGGAGCAGCCGCTCATGCTGGGCGGCGTCGTAATGGTCGTCGTGGCCTACTTCTTCGGCCCCCCGGCCCTGGTGACGGCGACCGCGGTCACCGCGCTGGCCATCATGCTGTGGCTGCTCCACCGGGGGGTCGACGGCTACGTCCGCAACGCGTCCGCTGCGGTGTTCGCGCTCATCTACGTGCCGTTCCTGGGCTCGTTCGTGGCGCTGCTCCTCGCCGAGGGCGGGGCGACGGACTTCGAGTCGTTCGACGACGGCGTGCGCGGCGTCATCGCGTTCGTGGTCGTCACCATCGCCTCGGACATCGGCGGGTACGTCGCGGGCGTGCTGTTCGGCAAGCACCCCATGGCCCCCGTCATCTCGCCGAAGAAGTCGTGGGAGGGCTTCGCCGGCTCGGCCGTCTTCTGCGTGGTCGCCGGGCTCGTGCTCGTCGAGTACCTCCTCGAGGGCGACTGGTGGGTGGGCATCTTCCTCGGGCTCATCACGGTCGTCATGGCCACGCTGGGCGACCTGTGCGAGTCGGTCATCAAGCGCGACCTGGGGCTCAAGGACATGAGCCAGGTCGTCCCCGGCCACGGCGGGCTCATGGACCGGCTCGACTCCCTCCTGGCCACGGTCGCCCCGATCTGGCTGCTCCTGCACTACCTGGTCTTCTGAGTCACCCCGTCGTGCGTGGAGAGGTCGCCTGATGCGAGGCAAGTGGGTCACGGCGGCGCTCGCCGCCGGTGCGGCGACGTACGTCGCGGGTCGGGCGCGCCGCGCAGCGGTGCCGACCGGTGCGCCGGCCGGTGCACCCGCCCCGCCCCCGGGTACGACGCCCCCCGCCGCCGCGCCGGCCCCCGTGCCCGCCCCC